>JABFRB010000045.1 GCA_013141385.1 Bacteroidales bacterium
GTTAAAGTCTACCTCTTTTTTAATAAGACTATTAAATTAAAGAAACTAGGGAGAAATTCTAATATCTATTTTGTAGCATTATTTATCTTTTTAGGAGTAATATATTTGTTTGTTTTTCATACTAATTTTAATTTTAAATATAGAACCCTTGAATTTCTCGGTACTAAAGATACAAAAACTGTTATGGAGAAAATTTCTTCAAAAATTTACAGGAACATCTATTTTTTACAAAAAAACAATTCTTTAACAGATTTTAATGAAGATATTTGGTATAGAAACTTTGATCCCAAGGATCCATATTCTTGGCGAGATTTAAGAATTCATAAAATAATGTTTCCTTTAACGGGAAAAAATGTTGATATTGTTCCATTTGATAGTAAAGGATATTTAATGGATAGTACTTGTAATGCATTTGTGAATTATGGTGAAGCATATTCAATTACAACTGTTGGAATTTCTTATGTTAAAGAGAAGAGTAAATTAAATGCTTCTGTTTTCTGTTTTGTTTCAAATGACTTCAATGGAAATTGGGTAAGTATACAAGCTAATGGAAAGGTATATGGCAAAATTAATGATTCATATGATTTAAATAGTAAAGGGACTTGGCAGAAACTTTCTTTTTCAACAAATTGTGATATAGGAGAGATTTCTGTAAATTTATATTTTTTAAAAGCGTTGGTAAAAGATTTTTCTACACTTAAAGGCTATGTTATTTTTGCATATCCTGTGTACCAAATAATACCCAAAGACAGTTTAACTTTATTACCATCACAACAACTTGAATATTTAAATAGTATAGATAACAATAGAATTACAAATTCAGACATATACAAAAAATTTGTATTTACTGATAATTTAAATAAATCGAGTATACTTAATTTGAGTTTTATAAAATTTGTTAATCTTTTTATACCTAATGACCCCGATATACTTCGAAACTGGATTGCGAAATATGTGTCAGAAGATACAACTTATCATCCTTTAAAGTCAAATATAAAAGCAGGTTTTTATACAGAATCTTTTGGTGAAGATCGTATTTCACGTTGGAAATTTGCCTGGCAAATATTTACAAAAGAATATAATTGGAAACAAAAAATATTTGGTGGAGGTTTTAACTTTTTAAACTGGTATGGTTACTATTTTCTGAAAGATAAAACAAAGTCAGATTATCCTCACAATCCATTTTTATATATATTACTTTATTCTGGAATAATTGGTTTATTATTATATTTATTCCTATTATATAAAGTTTTTTATTATTATATAAAATATATTAAAGAGTATTATTTGTTTTTTATTTTTTTCTTGATTACTTATTTCTTTACCTTTTTTAGTGGTGGAAATCCCTTTGATCCTCCTATTATGGGATTTTTTATGATACTACCATTTTTTGTTCATTATATTCATAAAAAAGAGAAATTCCATTAATTAGGTTTTAATAAAAATTATTAAATGAGATTAATTTCTTTATTCAAATGAAAATATTAAACATTATAGGTGCTAGACCGCAAATAATAAAGG
This sequence comes from Bacteroidales bacterium, assembly GCA_013141385.1. Lineage (NCBI taxonomy): Bacteria > Pseudomonadati > Bacteroidota > Bacteroidia > Bacteroidales > Bacteroidales bacterium. The sequence continues at coordinate 1,522 of JABFRB010000045.1, forward strand.
CTTCCGCGGTAAGTAGAATTATTAAATCGAAATTTTCTGATTGTATTGAAGACATTGTAGTTCATACAGGTCAACATTATGATCAAAATATGTCTTCTGTTTTCTTCGATGAATTAAACATCCCTCAACCTCAGTATAATCTTAATATTGGTTCTACATCACATGGGATTCAAACTGCTGGAATGATTAAAGGTATCGAAGAAATAGTTTTAATTGAGAAACCTGATTATGTAATTGTTTACGGTGATACCAATTCAACCTTAGCTGCTTCAATTGCATCATCTAAACTTCGCATTCCAATTGTACATATTGAAGCAGGGTTGAGATCTTTTAATAAATTAATGCCAGAGGAAATAAATCGTATTTTATGCGACCATGTTTCAACATTTTTATTTACCCCTACAGAACAAGGATACAAAAACCTAATGCAGGAGGGGTTTAAAGAAAATAAAGCGCCTTTTACTATCGATAATCCTGGAGTTTTTCATGTTGGTGATATTATGTATGATAATAGTTTATACTTTGCAAAAGTGGCGGATAAGCGGTCATCAATATTAAATGACAATGATCTTTTATCAGAAGAATTTGTCTTAGCTACTATTCATCGAGATCATAACACTGATAACCCTGAAAGACTGGAGGCAATTTTCACTTCATTAATTGAAATAGCCTCAACGTACAAAATTAAGGTGCTTTTACCTCTTCATCCTCGAACAAAAAAAATATTACAAAATACATTTAATTCAAGAATAAATAAAGAAATTAATAGAGAGAAACTTTTACTAATTATTCCACCTGTTTCTTTTTTGGATATGATTCTTTTGGAAAAGAATGCAAAATTAGTAATGACCGATTCTGGTGGAGTGCAAAAAGAAGCTCATTTTTTTCAAAAGCCATGCATTATTATTCGTCCAGAAACTGAATGGATAGAACTAGTTAACAATGGCACTGCCGTCCTTGCTGATACAAATAAAGAAATAATAATTAAATCATTTGAAAAGTACTATCATTCTGGAAAATTACAATATCCAAATTTCTATGGGGATGGAAATGCTGCAGAATCAATTTGTAAAACCATACTTAATATTTAGCATATATCAATAAAAATAATCAATTATGTTTTCATTTCTTGACTCTGTTCTAAATGGCAAAAAATTGACAGTCTTATACTTAAGTCATATTGAGTGAAATTGAATTATACATTGATTATCAGAATATTATAAAAATATAACGAATTATTGAACTAATAACTTTACCTAATTGAAAATTTATCTTTTAATTGGATGTCTCGGGATTCTATCCTTTGCAATAACATATATAAGTAGACTATTAGCCATTCGGTATAAGTTTATTCAATTTCCCAATGAGAGGAGTCTGCATGATGTTCCAACGCCAAAGGTAGGTGGTATATCAATTGTTATTACTTGGTACTTGGGAATCTCTATTCTTTTTTGGTTTAAAGTTCTTGAACAGAATTTGTATTTTGCTTTGTTGAGTGGAATTTTATTAGCTATTGTAAGCCTTATTGATGATTTAATCAATCTTAAACCATTTATACGCCTTCTTGTACAATTTGCTTCTGCAATTTTGGCTTTTGTATTTTTGAACGGATTACGTCCATTAATTATTCCGAGAATAGAAATAAATTATTTATTTATTATTTATCCTCTGGCTATAATTGGGATGGTATGGTTTATTAATCTATTTAACTTTATGGATGGGGTTGATGGCTTTGCTTCGATAGAGGCTATAATTATTAGTATTATTCTTTTTTATTATTCAGGTAATATTATTAATATTTTACTTATTGCTTGTATTTCTGGTTTTTTATTTTGGAATTGGCCAAAGGCAAAAATTTTTATGGGTGATGTTGGTAGTACGCAATTAGGCTTTATTTTAATTGTACTGGGTATTTATTTCCATAATACTTTTAGATTTTCTATTTTAAATTGGATAATGTTATCATCACCCTTTTGGTTTGATGCCACTCTTACTCTATTTCGAAGATGGCGCAATGGAGAAAAATTGGGTCAAGCGCATCGCAAGCATGCTTACCAGAGAATTGTTCAGGCTGGTTATTCACACGGTATGGTAGATTTATTTTTAATTTTAATAAATGCGATAATTATTTTAATGATATTTATTTACAGAAAGTTTGTAGTGACTCAAATCCCTATTTACTTTTTAAGTTTACTTTTTCTATACTTTTTGACAAGATTAGTAGACAAAAAATTTCCATTTACTACTAAGTGATACAAATTAAATTGATTCAAAGAAGCATATTAATCTGGCGTTCATTACTTCAATCAGAATTACTTAGAAATACTACCATTTTAATTTCTGGAACAGTAATAGCCCAGTTAATACCAATTTTTCTTCGACCTTTTTTAAGTAGACACTACACCCCTGAAACATTTGGAGCCTTTGCAGTATATCTTGGTTTAGTAGGAATACTTATAGTGCTTTCATCGTTTAAGTTTGAGATGGCTATAGTTCTTCCTAAAAGGGATAAGGATGCTGTAAATATTCTTATTCTTTCATTATTTTTAAATTTTATTTTTAATGTTTTTTTACTGATTGTGATAATGATATGGAAGGGCAGTATTCTAAGATTAATAAATCTTTCCATTGATTATTCCGCTTACCTTTATTTTGTTCCATTAGGTACTTTTTTGTACAATGCATATCAAAGCATTAATTACTGGCTAATTCGGAAGAAAAGTTTTTTTGCGATAACAGTAAATAAGTTTACCCGAAGGGGATTCGAAGGAGCTATGCAATCTGGATTTGCGTTTAGTGGCTTTTCTAAAGGTCTAATTCTAGGTGACATAGTTGGACAATTATCAAATGTAATTATAGGTCTATTTCAAGGGATTAAGTGTGGTTTAGCAATTGAACTAATCAGTTGGCGTAAAATAAAGTATGTAATAATCAAATATTCAGATTTTCCTAAGTTTAATTTGATACCAGGTTTTATGAGTGCTTGCAGTTTTTTATTGCCTGCAATTTTTATTAATAAATATTTTTCTTCCGAGAATGCTGGTTTCTTTGATATGTCTAAATTATTACTTTCAATACCCTTAGCTCTTGTTGCAACTTCTTTATCAAATGTTCTTCTTCAAAGAATATCGGAAAAGTACAGGAATTTTCAAAGTATTAAAAGAGAACTTATACCAATACTCGGAATAGTAACTGCAATTGCAGTTGTTGAGATTGTAATAATATCATTATTTGGTGTTGAACTATTTAAGTTTATTTTTGGAGAGAAATGGGAGTTTTCAGGAAAAATTTCAAAAATCCTTGTATGGTCATACGCACTTAACTTCTTATTGGCCACTTTTAGTAGCATATTCATCTCTATGAATAAAATCAGATTATTGAGTATCTGGCAACTCTTTTATTTCCTATCTATCCTTTCTCTAGTATTTTTTAAAGATTATGATTTTAGTAATTTTATTGTGATATATGTTATAATTGAGTTGATTTGTTCTTTCACAGCTTCAATTCTGATGCTTTACATAGTTATTAAATATGAAGAGAAGATATTATTAATGAATAAAATACAGTTTAGTAAAAAATGAAAATTGTAATTCTTTCAATTTGGTATTCCGATAAGATGGGGTATATAGAGAATTGTTTACCCAAAGCATTAGCAAAATTAGGGCATGAGGTACATGTAATTACATCTACTGCTCAGGTATATTACGATGAACCAAATTATGATAAAATTTATAAATTGTATCTTGGAGATCGGATACAGAAGGAAGGTACATGTGAACTTGATGGATTTATGCTTCATCGATTACCCTTTGGTACAATACAAAAAAAAATATACTTGAAGAGTATTAGAAAAAAACTAAAAGAAATAAATCCAGATATTGTTCAAACATTTGATGCTTTCTCATTTCTGACTTTACAGGGAGCTTATTATAAGTTATTCTTTAAATATAAATTTTTTACGGCGAATCATATTGTTGCATCTGTTTTTCCTCTGTATAAGAAAGATACTTCAACATTGATTCATAAAATATCATTCTATTTTACAAGAACTCTTCCGGGCAAAATGATAAGTTTTATAACATCACGTTGTTACCCTGCTACTGTTGATGCGTTAGAAATTGCAATAAATTTTTATGGCATACCAAAGAATAAAGCAAAACTTGCTTGCTTGGGTGTAGATACGGATTATTTTCATCCATCAAGTTTGAATGCTGAATCTCTGTCTGAGAAAGTTAAACGAAAAGATGATCTCGGATTTTCTGGCAATGAACTGTTATGTATCTACACAGGTAGATTTACCGAAGGTAAAAACCCATTATGCCTTGCTAAAGCAATTGATAAACTTGTTGAATTGAATGAACCCTTTAAAGCGATTTTTCTTGGCGACGGTCCTCAACTGAATGAAATAAAAAGTTTAAAAGGTTGTTATATTCATAAATTTGTTCCATATCATGAATTGCCTGATTATTATCGAATTGCAGACATTGGTATTTGGCCTAGGCAGGAGTCAACGAGCATGATAGATGCAACAGCCTGTGGATTACCTATTATAATTAGTAATTTAGTGAAAGCAACAGAACGAATTGAAGGGAATGGGTTGACCTATATTGAGAATGATGTTGATGATTTGGTGAGAGTTTTAATGAAGATGAAGGATGAGGAAATTCGTAATCGTTTTTCGAGGTTTGGGGTAGAGAAGATTAGAGAAAAATATAGTTGGGATATAATAGCCAAGGATCGTGTTAGAGACTATCAATCTTTTCTTAATAAATAGAAAAGTAATGATTAAAGATTTAATTAAAGATTTTTTACCGCCGATATTCATTAGATTTTTAAGCGGATTGTTTTATGGTTGGCATGGAAACTATTCTTCATGGGATAAAGCAAGCAAATTATGTTTTGGATATAACTCTCAGTTAATTCTTGAGAAGGTTAGAGAATCCACAATGATGGTAAAGTCTGGTAAGGCTGTATATGAACGAGACTCATTTATTTTTAACGAAATTCAATATTCTTACCCTGTACTGTCAAGTTTAATGTGGATTGCTGCTCAAAATAATGGAAATTTAACTGTTCTCGATTTTGGAGGATCTCTCGGTAGCAGTTACTATCAGAATAAACTATTCCTTGACCATTTAAATGATGTTAAGTGGTGTATTGTGGAACAGCCAAATTTTGTTAAAGTTGGGCTAGAGCAATTTTCTGATGATAAATTAAAATTCTATTATACTATTGATGATTGCATAAAAGATAATGAAGTAGATGTGGTTCTACTTTCAAGTGTATTACAGTATATTGAGAAACCCTATGAACTACTTGAATTGCTTAAAGTTAAAAGAATTCCTTATATTCTATTTGATAGAACGCAATTTTTAAGAGGAGATGATCGGATTACGATACAGAAGGTAAATCCAGCAATCTATAAAGCAAGTTACCCATGTTGGTTTTTTAATAAACAAAAGCTATTAAGTTTTTTGGAATCTGAATACGAATTGATTATTGAGTTTGATACTTTAGGAAGAGCCAATATTCCTTCTGAGTTTAAAGGATTTTTATATAAATTAAAGAAAAAGAAATATATTATCTCTGATTAATAAAGAATTTCATGGCCTATTTAATAGATCTTAAAACATTTACTGATAAAAGAGGAAATCTCACAGTTATTGAAAAAGTTCTTCCATTTCAGATCAAAAGGGTTTTTTACATATATGGAGTTGATGACTCTATTCGAGGAGGTCATCGGCATCATAGAACCATTCAGGCTGCAATTTGTATTAAAGGAGAATGTAAAATATACAATAATGATAGTAAAAAGACGGACGTATTTAACCTTGATAGGCCTTCCACATGTTTGATCCTTGAACCACAGGATTGGCATCAAATGTATGATTTTTCTAAAGATGCAATACTTATGGTATTTGCATCAGAGTATTATGATGAGAATGACTATATTTTCCAGAAGTATGATGATTGAGTACGAAAATCTAGCAAAATTAAATCAGCCCTATTTCGAAGAGTATAAAAATGCTTTCAGCAATGTACTCGAATCGGGATGGTTTATTTTAGGGGAGAATGTTAAACGATTCGAAGAAGAGTTTGCCGAATATAACAATATGAAGCATTGTGTAGGTGTAGCTTCTGGATTAGATGCTTTAATATTATCCATTAAAGCACTTGATATTGAGGATGGTTCAGAAATAATTGTACCTTCAAACACCTATATTGCTACTATATTAGCGATTATACATAGCGGTCATGTACCAATTTTGGTTGAACCAAATATCACAACGTATAATATCGATACTAACAAAATAGAAGAGGCGATCAGTTCCAAAACAAAAGCTATAATGATCGTTCACCTATATGGTAAAGTTTGTGATATGGATCCGATTCTTGATATTTGTAAAAGACATAAACTTTACCTAATTGAGGATTGTGCTCAAGCACATGGTGCGATGCACCAAGGAAAAAAAGCAGGTAGTTTTGGCGACATGGCTGCTTTTAGTTTCTATCCCACTAAAAACCTTGGATGTTTAGGCGATGGGGGAGCAGTTACTACTAACAATCCAATTTTTGACGAGAAATTAAGAATGCTTAGAAATTATGGTTCGAGTAAAAAGTACTACAATCAATATATAGGATATAATTCTAGGTTAGATGAAGTACAAGCAGCTTTTCTAAGCATCAAACTAAAGCATTTAGATGAAATAAATGAGCATAAAAGAACTTTAGCTTCAATTTACTCAAAAAATTTAAAAACAGATTTTATTATTCCAGTTCAAGAGGCTGATTTTTTTGATGTTTTTCATATTTACAATATTCGGCATAAGCAAAGGGATGATTTAAAAGCATACCTATTGAAGAACAATATTAAAACGGAAATTCATTATCCTGTTGCTCCAAATAAGCAAATAGCATTAGGATTTTTAAAACACCTTAGCTTCCCAATATCTGAAGAGATACATGCTACAACACTTAGTTTGCCTATTTCAACTTTCCATACAAAGGATAATATCTATAGAGTGGTGGAAGTGTTAAATAAATATTAGGGTTTATGACTGATACTAAGCATATTTGTACATATTTCGATTTTAATTTTTTACCCAGAGGGCTTGCATTATATAATTCTATAAAACGATTTCATAGCGATTTTATCCTATATGTATTGGCTTTTGATGATCAAACATTTACATATCTTTCAGATTTAAAGTTTGATAACCTAAAACCAATTTCAATAGCAACTTATAATAAACACTTTAATACATCGCAGGATAAATATGAGGATAGGAAGCAATACTATTTCTCAGCAACCCCAAATATATGCCTATACATACTAGATAATAACCCAAATATTGATTTACTGCTTTACCTTGATGCCGATGTATATGTTTTCAGTTCACTAGATCCTTTGTATAAAGAGATAGGGGATTCATCTATTGCTATTTGTTCGCATAGATTTCATCCAGTTTTTAATTTACTATCAAAGAACTACGGGCGGTTTAATGTTGGAGTTAATTTATTTAGGAACAACGAAGTTGGACGAAGATGCTTGTCGGATTGGAAATCTGAATGTGACAATTGGTATCCCAATCAGCCAGGTTATCCTTTAAAATTTTTCTCCGATCAAATTTTTCTTGATACTTGGTTAAGTAGGTATCCTGAAATTATGGTCATAGAGAATATAGGAGTAGATGCTGCTCCATGGAATATTGCAAATTATAGAGTTAAATCAGTAAATGGACAATTTTACCTGAATGATGTCCCTTTAATAATATATCATTTCTCGTCCTTAAAAAAGATTAATAGTGTAATCTGGAATGGAAATACCATTTTCTATTTTGCTTCAATTAAAGGGGCTCTTCTAGAAATGTATAAAAATTATATATTTGACATTGAATCATACGGTTTAAATAATTCATGTGTAACGGCATTAACTCATAGTAATAGTTCTGTAAAGAGAATTTTTTATTTTTTTGGAAAACTATTATTGAATGAGACTATTAAGATGAATTCTTAGTATCTAAAATATTTTGGATTATGTTTGACAATAAGACTTTACTAATAACTGGTGGCACGGGATCGTTTGGTAATGCTGTTTTAAATCGATTCCTTAATACGGGAATAAAGGAAATTCGAATTTTCTCTCGCGATGAGAAGAAACAGGATGACATGCGCCGCTACTATAATGATAAGAAAATCAAATACTACATTGGAGATGTTAGGGACTACAGTAGTATTAAAAGCGCTATGGTTGGTGTTGATTATGTATTCCATGCAGCAGCCCTAAAACAGGTTCCTTCGTGCGAGTTTTATCCAAGTCAAGCGGTTCAAACAAATATATTGGGGAGTGAAAATGTAGCCAATGCTGCAATAGCAAGTGGTGTTAAAAGGTTTGTATCACTAAGCACTGATAAAGCGGTATACCCGGTTAATGCAATGGGTATCTCAAAAGCCATGATGGAGAAAATTATCATAGCAAGCAGTAGAATAAGTGAAGAAACTGTTTTTTGTTGTACGCGATACGGAAATGTGATGGCATCAAGAGGCTCAGTGATTCCTCTTTTTATTCAACAAGCAAAAGAGAATAAAACCCTTACCGTTACAGATCCTGCAATGACACGCTATTTAATGTCTCTTGATGATTCTGTTGATCTAGTTCTCTTTGCATTTCAACATGGTAATTCAGGTGATATTTTTGTACAAAAAGCACCATCTTCCACTGTTGGTGATTTAGCCCAGGCGATAATTGAACTTTTTAAATCAAAAAGTAGAATAGGTGTAATTGGAACTCGACATGGAGAAAAACTTTATGAAACCCTACTCAGTAGGGAAGAGATGGTTAAAGCTCAGGATATGGGTGATTATTACCGTGTTCCCTCCGATAACAGGGATCTGAATTATGATAGCTTTTTTGTTGAAGGCATTGTTGAAACATCGGCAAAAGATGATTATACATCGCATAATACAACTATTTTGACTATCCCAAAAATTAAGGAACTTCTATTAAAATTGGATTACGTAAAGAATGAGTTAAATAAAAGTGGCAATGAAAAAAGTACTTATAACGGGTTCTAATGGTTTTATTGGTAAGAATTTACTTATCAACCTAAAATATACTGAGGGTATTGAAGTTCTTACGTTCGATATAGATGATGATATAAGTTTATTAAAGAATTACTTAAATCAAGTTGATTTTGTTTTTCATTTAGCGGGTATTAATAGACCTACTAGAGTTGAAGAATTTAAGGAGGGTAATGCTGAATTAACACAGGTACTGGTTGATACATTGATTGATTTAAAAAAAATTACACCTATAGTTTTTAGTTCCACTACTCAGGCTATACTTGATAATCCTTATGGAGTTAGTAAACTTGAGGCAGAAAGTCATATTCTAAGATACCGTGAAAAAGGAGGCTTGGGTTATATTTATCGTTTAACCAATGTATTTGGAAAATGGTGTAAACCAAACTACAATTCTGTAGTTGCTACTTTTTGCCACAATATCGCTAATGAAATTGATATAACTATTTCAGACAAGAACAAGGAATTAGAATTAATTCATGTTGATGATATTATTGAGGATTTTTTAGATATCCTTTTCAGCAGAAAAAATCGTTCTTCAGTTGAAATACTTTCTGTTACACCAGCATATAAGATAACTCTTGGAGAACTAGCGGATCTTATTTATTCTTTTAAGAGAATATCTGAAACTGGGATTATTCCCAATATGAATAATGATTTTGAAAAGAAATTACATTCTACATATCTTTCGTATACTTTGCTGGAAAAAGCATCATATCCATTGATAAAACATACTGATGATAGAGGATTTCTTTTTGAATTGATAAAATCAAATTCGTTAGGGCAGATATTTATATCAAAAACAAAACCAGGGATTACCCGGGGAAATCATTTTCATCACTTAAAGAATGAGAAATTCTGTGTGATAGAAGGGGAGGCGGTCATAAAATTCAGGCATATATTAACAAATGAAACTGCAGAGTTCAGAGTTTGTGGCGAAGAGCCCAAAGTAGTTGATATTTTACCGGGGTATACACACTCAATAACAAATATTGGAACAACGAATTTGATAACTTTTTTTTGGGCAAATGAGCCTTTTAATAAGGATAAACCCGATACGTATTTTGAAAAGGTTTAATATGAAGAAATTTAAAATTTTAACAGTGGTTGGAACTCGTCCTGAAATTATTAGGCTATCAAGAGTTCTGAGTAAACTTGATTCAGAAGAATCAATAGAACATATACTTGTACATACAGGGCAAAACTATGATTATGAGTTAAACGAAATTTTTTTTAACGATCTGGAACTGCGTAAACCCAATTATTTCCTAAATGCTGCCGGTGTTAATGCTGCTGAAACAATTGGAAAAATCATTATAAATATTGATCCAATTTTAGAAAAGGAACAACCAGATGCATTTTTAGTATTAGGTGATACCAATAGCTGTTTGTGTGCGATTCCTGCTAAAAAGAGAAAGATCCCTATTTTTCACATGGAGGCTGGAAATCGATGCTTTGACCAACGCGTTCCTGAAGAGACAAATCGTAGGATAGTTGATCATATCAGTGATATTAACTTAACATATAGCGATATTGCTCGTGAGTATTTGCTCAGAGAAGGGTTGCCTGCTGATAGGATTATTAAAACGGGTAGCCCAATGTTTGAGGTGTTAAATTACTATTTACCTAAAATTAAATCTTCAAATATCATAAACGATTTAGGGCTGAAGGAGGGTCAGTATTTTGTAGTTTCATCGCACAGGGAAGAAAATGTCAACTCTGAGCTAAATTTTAATGAATTAGTTAATACCCTTAATACAATTGCTGAAGTATACTCTATGCCTATTCTTGTTTCAACACATCCTCGCACTCGTAACCAGATTGATAGTAAGAATATACATTTTCATAAAAACGTCATACTAAGTAAACCTCTTGGTTTCCTTGATTATATAAGACTTCAAATGAGTGCTTTTGCTGTTTTATCCGATAGTGGTACAATTTCGGAGGAATCATCAATTTTGAATTTTCCAGCATTAAATTTACGTGAAGCACATGAACGACCCGAAGCAATGGAGGAGGCTTCTGTTATGATGGTTGGATTAAAATGTGAAAGAATAATGCAGGGTTTATCTGTCCTTACAAAGCAGACCAGAGGTGATTCTCGCACTCTTAGGCTTGTTTCGGATTACTCCATGCCAAATGTTTCAGATAAAGTTGTCAGAATAATTCTTTCCTATACGGATTATATTAATCGTGTAGTTTGGTCAATTAGTAAATAGAATGAGAATTCTTGTTGTATCCCAATATTTTTGGCCAGAAAACTTTAGAATTAACGATTTTGTGGTTGGAATGTCTCAAAGAGGTCATGAGATAACAGTACTTACAGGTAAACCTAATTATCCTTCTGGAAGATTTTATGAAGGGTACACTTTTTTTAATAGAAGAATAGAATTTTACAATGGAATAAAGATAATTCGATCGCCTTTAATTACACGAGGAAATAGTGGAGGAGTAAGGCTATTTATCAATTATTTATCTTTTGCTTTTTTTGCAAGTGTTTGCGCTTTATTTAGAGTTAAAGGTAAGTATGATTTGATTCTTGTTCATCAGCTTTCTCCAGTTACAGTTGGTATTCCCGCTATTATTTTAAAGAAAAGGTTTCGAATACCTATATTCTTTTGGGTTTTAGATTTATGGCCTGAAAGTGTTGAAGAAGCGAGTAATATTAGAAATTCGAGTGTAATCAAATTGCTGACTTTATTAGTTAAGTATATTTATAAAAAATCTGATAGAATATTTATTTCATCGCGTTCTTTTTCACACTCTATATGTGAAAAGAATGTTGAAATGAGCAAGATTGTTTATTTCCCGAATTGGGCTGAGGAATTATATCTATCTGAAGCAATTCAAAAATCAAAATTTGCTTCTTTAATGCCAATTGGATTTAAAATAATGTTTGCAGGTAATATAGGCGTTGCCCAAGATTTCGAATCAATTATTAATGCTGCAGAAATTGTTAGGTATAACAAAGAAATTCATTGGATTATTCTTGGAGATGGTAGAAAGAAGCAATGGCTTAAAGATGAGATTGATAAAAGACAATTAACATCTAATTTTCACTTACTCGGTAGTTATCCTTCAGAAGAAATGCCCAACTTTTTTTGCCATGCAGATGCTATGCTCGTTTCACTCAAAAATTCAAAGATTCTCAGTTTAACTGTTCCTGCAAAAGTTCAATCTTACTTAGCTTTTGGAAAACCAATTTTAGCAATGTTGAATGGAGAAGGAGCTGAGATAATTACTGAGGCCAAAGCGGGGATTTCATGTGAATCAGGTGATTATACTATGCTGGCTCAAAGTACTGAAAAAATGTCTAATATGGACACAAACCAATTAGCTCAAATGGGTGTTAATGCGAAGACGTACTATAATCAGCACTTCAATAGAAAAATTCTTTTTGAAAAATTTGAGAATGTATACAGTGAATTGATTAGTTTTAAGGCGTAAATTGTTCTTGACCCTTTTCCTATAAAAACTATTGAAATAACAGGTGATTAATACGAGATTATACTGTTATTGAATTAATTATATTTACGAAATTTTATACCGAAAATTTTTATGATCAGTAATAATAGAATTTTATTTATCTTTTTTGCATTATTCCTATTTTGGAGCTGTAAAAAAGAGGAAGATGATAAAATATATCTTGATTCGACAAAAATAATTAGAATTTCAGATGCTATTAGTGTTGATAATGGATTTCATATTCACGACCCAAATTTAAACTTAAAAACCTATGATGCTTTTTTAAGGTATCTGTCGTCATCAAATCATTTCAAGATTGTTACTCAGAAGGAGTTCTCTAGTGCAACTTCTAATGATAAGGTTATTATATCTTTTAGGTACGATATAGATGATAATATAAATGCAGCAATAAAATTTGCTTATTTGGAGAAAAAATATGGGATAAAATCAACCTATTATATTCTTCATAGTGCAGGTTATTATGGAGTTACAAAATTAAATTATTTTAAACGGAATGATAAAATAATTAAATATCTACAAAAGATACAAAACGATTTTGGACATGAAATTGGTTTGCATAACGATTTGGTAACCCTTCAGATAGTTTATAACATTGATTCTCGAAAATATTTAAAAGACGAGTTAGATTGGATGAGAGCAAATGGTATTAATGTATATGGAGCTGTTGCTCATGGAAGAGATTACTGTTACCAATATCATTATGTTAATTCTTATTTTTGGAATCATACAAAGGGTTCAAGTGAAGGTCTTTTTTATAACTGGGAATATGTTCCAATTTATGGTGAATATAAGAAGATTGAAAAGGATGATCTTAGTAGTTACAATCTTGACTACGATGGGGATCAATTTATAACAGATTATCGTTTTGCCGATGCTAATAGGGAAAATGGAAAGATGTGGTATATGGGAAAGGTAAATTTTGATACAATCCAACCAGGAAAAAAGGTTATAATACTCTTACATCCTCAACATTGGGATTAAATTCTATGAAATATTCTTAATACATGTTTTCTGATATAATTCTAGACAATTTAAAAAAACTATCGTCTTTTTTAATATTGATGATAGTTTTTTTTATTCCCATTTGGATTAGACTATCAATTTTTTTAATCCCTTTACTTATACTTTGCTGGCTAATAAGTGGTGATTGGAAAAAATCGATAGAAAGAATTAAAGGTAATAGATACTCTCAACTTCTTATATTTTTTTGGTTATTACACCTATTGAGTGTTTTTTATTCTAATAACTGGCAATATGGATTGCTTGACGTGCAGCAAAAGTTATCACTTTTATTTTTTCCGCTATTTTTTGTAACATATACGGTTTCGAGTAGAATTACAGTTCTTAAAATTCTTAATATTTTTTTAATAGGATGTTTAGTATCTAGTTTAATTTGTATAACTAATGCATTTAGTAACTCAGTCTCATTTGACGCATCTGGATTAATTTTTAATCCAATTCCTAAAGAATTCTGGTGGGAGAATTATTTTTTATATTACAGATTCTCCTTTTTAAATCATCCTTCGTACCTATCTATGTTTTTTACATTTTCAATAGCCATACTATTTTTGCTTATTAAAAATAATAAACAAGGAATAAAGTTCGCATTATTTTACATTTTTATTATTCTATATTTCACATTTATGATCTATTTACTATCATCTAGAACTGGTTTATTTGCAACATCTATAGTTGAAGTGATTGGATTTACATGGATTTCCCATAAAAAAGTTGGTATACTATTAAAAATTATAGTGATATCCGTTATTCCTATTTTTTTAATAGTAGTTATTGGAATGAACAAACGAATAAATCAGATAGATAAGACAAATAAGAATATTTATGAAAGTAGAACCTCTATAAGATATTATGTAAATAAGGTATTTGATGAAAGGATTGGTATTTGGAAATGTGTACCTTCTTTAATTATAAAACAACCTATATTAGGCTATGGTGTTGGAGATGCTAAAAGCGTATTACAAAACGAATACGAAAAAAGAAATATGATAGATGGCTTAAAATCCAGATATAATGCACATAATCAGTTTTTAGAAACACTTATTGGTTTAGGATTTGTTGGTTTTTTTTCCCTTCTATTACTTTTTATATATCCTATTTTTCGATTGATTAGAAAGGGAAATAACTTTATTGAATTGATGTTTCTTGGAATACTTAGCATTAATTTTTTGTTTGAATCAATGCTTGAACGTGTTGCAGGAGTTATTTTCTTTGTATTATTCTACAGTTTATTCTTCTGCTTTAAAGAAACAGAATAATAACTATATAATTTGTCTAAAAAAAGAAAAAGCGGGATTATCCCGCTTTTTTAGTATTACTGATTTTTAATAAGATACCAAATTTTAGTTCGCAATTGCCAAATAAGAGAAGATAATAATCCAAATATTGCAAAAACTAATATCCAAGTTTTTAAAAATTTAATAAGAGGATTTTCTGCTTTTGAAAGTTGGGTGAAATCTTGAATGATTGTTATTGGGTCAGGGTTTAGGACAAGTTCTTTTTCAAGAGATAATTTTCTGTTATATAGACTTAAAATATCATTATGGTAGAGTTTTGCTTCTTTCTCATTAAGTACAATCATTTGACTATTACCCCCTTTTTGCATTTTGGGAACTTCAAAATACTGCACTTTTTGGAGGCTATCAAGTTTATTGATTTCACTTTGATATTCTGTAATCATACTTTTTGTTTGCTGTATCCTTACCTCATTATTTTGGAGAATAAACGGATTTGTACTTATGTACTTCTTAATTCCGTCTCTTACGTTTGAGAAAATGGATTCATCATATACACTAATTCTTAAATAAAACACATCGGATAACCTTTTTTGTGTTGTATCTTTGGGGTTATAGGTTTTATTATAATCAATATAATCAGCAATTATATCTTTATTGATATCTATTCCATAAAATGCTTCAATAGATCTAATCTTTTCTGCCTCCTTAGACGAAGTACCTAAATAACTACTTAGTGCATTATAGTTTTTATTCTCGAATAGATCGTTAAGTAAATTGATTGAATTAACAATAACACTATTGTTCATTGAATTAGAACGAGCAACCATTTCTGATGAATAGAACCTTGGGGTAGTATTATAGAAATAGTAACCCACAAATCCTCCAATAAGAGAAAAGGATAATATCCATATTGACTTTCTAATTAGTAGCAAAAAAAAGGATCTAATAAGCTCAAGAATCCAATAGGAAAATTTCTTTATCCCTAATCCAATTCTGCTGAACAGTTCTAAGAGATCAATTTCATCAGTAGGTCTCTGGTTTTGAATCTGATTATCCATAAATTGATTTTATTTTTGATTACGAAAATACTAATTTATTATTCATTTAGTGAATAAACTATATATTTTAGTGTAAAATTGTATGGGTTGAATTTTTTATATTTACCAAAAAAAGTAATGAAAAATGTTTTACTTACTGGTGGGACTGGTTACATTGGCTCGCACACTGCTGTTGAGTTGATTCTGTCTGGCTATAATGTTGTAATAGTTGATAATTTTTGCAATTCAAGTATTGATTCAATAGAGGGAATTCGAAGGATTACGGGTGTAAGACCCGAGTTTATTAAAGCTGATTGCTCCGATTTTTCTCAAATGGAAAACCTATTTGATAAATACAATGGCTTTAATTCAATTATTCATTTTGCAGCATTAAAGGCAGTTGGAGAATCCGTTGAAAAACCTTTGGAGTATTATCACAACAATATATTTTCGCTAATTAATCTATTACAGTTATTGCAAAGAGGCGGAGGAGGGAATATCGTTTTTTCTAGTTCTTGCACTGTTTATGGGCAACCAGAAAAACTTCCCGTTACAGAGAATTCACCTTATTTGCCAGCATTTTCGCCTTATGGAAATACTAAAAAAATTGCTGAGGATATTTTAAGTGATACTATTAAGGCAAAAACTAACATTAAAGGAATTGCTCTGAGATACTTTAACCCAATTGGTGCCCACCCATCAGCAGAAATAGGTGAATTACCTCTTGGTAAGCCAGATAATTTAGTTCCTTTTATTACACAAACAGCAATTGGTCTAAGAGAAAAATTGCAGATTTTCGGAAACGACTATGATTCCGTTGACGGAACAGCAATTCGCGATTATTTCCATGTAGTTGATTTAGCGAAAGCACATATTCTTGCACTTAAAAGGCTTGAGGATAATAAGAATAAGAGCGGGTTTGAATTTTTCAATATTGGCGCAGGGAAAGGTGTAACTGTGCTTGAAATAGTAAAAACTTTTGAAAAAGTAAGTGGCGTTAAGCTGAATTATGAGATTGTAGGACGTAGGTTAGGGGATGTTGAGAAAGTTTGGGCTGATACCTCACTTGCACAAGCCGAACTCGGTTGGAAAATGCAGCATACCTTGGATGATGCTTTACTTACTGCTTGGAATTGGGAAAAGAGGTTGAGAGAAAGGAAAGGTAAATGATAAATATTTGGTAAGCACAACTAAAAAAGAAATCCCAGAAAAATTCTGGGATTTCTCTCTATTAGGTTAGATGAAGTAGCTTATTAGGACACCCGCTACGAGAGTACTAGCTATCACGCCTGCTACGCTAGGTCCCATTGCGTGCATTAGTAAATGGTTGTTTTTATCATATTCTAAGCCCACAATCTGCGATGCCCTTGCGCTATCAGGTACAGCAGAAACACCAGCATTTCCGATTAAAGGGTTAATTCTATTGTCGGGCTTGAGGAATAGGTTTAGAACTTTTACGAAGATTATGCCAATAATCGTTGAAACGATAAATGATATTGTTCCAATCAATATAATCCAAATAATCTTATTTGAACTAAAAATGCTACTTTGAACCGATATACCAACCGTAAATCCAATAAGAATGGTGATTATATCAATCATTGGACCTTTGGCGGTTTCGGCAAGACGTTTTGTTACTGCGCTCTCCTTTAATAGGTTTCCGAAGAAAAGCATTCCAAGTAAAGGTAATGAAGCTGGAACAACAAACGCGGTTAACAGCAATCCAAATATAGGGAAAAGAACCTTCTCCAATTGTGTGACCTGACGTGGAGGTTTCATCTTGATTAACCTCTCATTTTTAGTTGTCAAAAATTTCATAATTGGAGGTTGTAGTACAATCACAAGTGCCATTAAGATGTAGGTGGTAATTGCGATTGATCCCAATAAATCTGGTGTAAGTTTTGATGAGAGGAAGATTGCCACAGTACCATTTGCACTTCCTATCATTCCGATTGTACTGGCCTCCGCATGGGTGAGTCCAAAACTTGAGGAGATAAGAAACGAAGCAAGTATTCCTAATTGTGCGAATGCCCCAATCAGTATTAATTTAGGGTTAGATATTATTGAACTGAAATCGGTCATAGCGCCTAACCCTAAAAATATTAAGGCTGGGTATAGCCCGTGAGTTAACCCATATTGAAGTTGGTTTAGGACACTTCCTTGTATATCAACTCCAATTTGAAGCCCATGAGGTAGTGGAATATTCCCAATGATTATCCCAAATCCGATTGGGATAAGGAGGAGTGGCTCGCGTTCTTTTACAATTGCTAAATAGATAAGAGCAAGACCCAAACAAATCAAAATGAAATGACACCAAGATATGCCCGAAAATGAGGTAGAACTGATGAATTGTTGAAAACTACCCTGTAGTTGGGACGCGATACTAGTCGAATTTTCCATTTTTATTCTCCTATAATTATCAGAACATCACCTTCCAGAACGTTATCACCTTTTTTCACTTTAACCTCGGTAACACGCCCTTCCTTATCAGAGTCAATATTGTTTTCCATCTTCATCGCCTCAAGTACAAGGATTTTTTGCCCTCGTTTAACCATATCTCCTATTTTGATATGAACATCGAGTATAACCCCAGGTAATGGAGATTTTATGGAACCAGTTGTTGCAACGCCAGGGCTTTGTGTTTTAGCTAATGTTGGGTGTGTATCTGTGGATGGTACAGATGCTGCACGAACCAGCTTTGGCGTTTTTGTCTGCTTGAGTTCCTTGTCAATCTCAACCTTATAAGGAGTTCCGTTTACTTCCAGTTCAGCTGTAGTTCCATCTATATTGGTAATATTTACATTGTAATCATTACCATTTATTTTGAATTTGAATTCTTTCATGAAAAGATCGGTTTTTGAAGATTATTTTCGAGGGATTTGTCTTAAACCATAAATTTTTGAACTCCAAGGTGAGTAGCTCTTAGCAGCCCTATTTATAGTAAGTATTGTCGACTCGTGATCGTGCTGCTCTGTTTCGTATAGGTAAAGCGCAGTCGATATTGCTGCAAATACTTCACCTGATATTTCCTCATGAACTGCAGTTTTGCCTTCTAGTGCTGCAGTTGCTTCCTTATTCTTCTTTTGCTTACCAACTGTGTATATATTTATTATCTTTAAAATAATGTACATAACGAATAATAAAAGAAGAACAATGATTAGCGAAGCTAAAATCATACCAGTACCAGAACCTTGACTCAACTGGTTGGCTTCAACACTCTGAGCAGAACTGAAAAACCCAATGATTACCAACCCAACTGTGAATGCAATTTTCTTTGCTAACATTTTCATAGTTTGCATTTTGTTTGATTATAATGGTAGGTTTGAGTGTTTCTTTGGAGGATTTACATCCTTTTTGGTTGCAAGTGCCTGTAATGCCCTTATTATCCTAAAACGGGTATTTCGGGGTTCAATAACATCATCGATGTATCCAAATTTTGCTGCAACGTATGGGTTAGCAAATTTCTCTTTGTATTCTGCCTCTTTTCTAACCAAAAGTTCAACTTTTGCCTTCTCATCCTCGATATTGTCGAGTTCGCGACTTAGAAGAACTTCAATAGCACCTTTAGGACCCATTACAGCAATTTCTGCACTTGGCCAAGCGTAGTTAATATCACCACGTAGATGCTTGGAACTCATAACATCATATGCACCTCCATAAGCTTTTCGGAGAATAACTGTAATTTTGGGAACAGTGGCTTCGCCAAAAGCATAAAGCAATTTAGCACCATGAATAATAATACCATTGTATTCCTGACCTGTTCCTGGAAGGAATCCTGGGACATCAACCAAGGTGACAATGGGAATATTAAATGCATCGCAGAAACGAACAAAACGTGCGGCCTTGCGTGAGGCATTAATATCAAGTACCCCTGCAAGATATTTTGGTTGATTTGCAACCACTCCAACCGATTGACCATTAAATCTAGCAAATCCAATAAAAATATTTGGAGCATAATCACGCTGAACCTCTAAATATTCCCCATTATCAGCAATAGAACTTATAACATCTTTCATGTCATAAGGCTTATTTGCATTATCGGGAATAATTTCGTTCAATGAATCATCGAGCCTATCAATAGGATCTGTACAAGAAACTAATGGTGGCTCTTCAAGATTATTTTGGGGGAGATAACTTAATAACTTTCTAAGAAGCATTATGCCTTCCTCTTCATTCTCAGATACAAAATGGGCTACGCCTGATTTTGTTGAATGTACAGAGGCTCCACCGAGTTCTTCGGACGTAACCGTTTCACCCGTAACCGTTTTTACCACTTTGGGACCAGTTACAAACATATAGCTTGTATCCTTGTTCATCATTATAAAATCGGTGAGAGCTGGTGAGTAAACAGCACCTCCAGCGCAAGGGCCAAAAATTGCAGATAGCTGAGGAATTACACCTGATGCAAGGATATTACGTTCAAAAATTTCTGCATAACCTCCAAGGCTATTCACACCCTCTTGAATACGAGCACCTCCTGAATCGTTAATTCCAATTACAGGAGCACCAACCTTCATAGCCTTATCCATTATCTTGCAGATTTTAGCTGCAAACATTTCGGATAGAGAGCCTCCAAAAACTGTAAAATCTTGTGAGAAAACGTATACTAAACGACCATCAATTGTACCATAGCCTGTTACTACACCATCGGAAAGGTATGATTCTTTCTCCAATCCAAAATCGATACAACGGTGTGACACAAACATATCAAATTCCTCGAAACTACCCTCATCAAGAAGCATGTTTAACCTCTCCCGAGCAGTAAATTTCCCTTTTTTGTGTTGGGCTTCAATTCTCTTTTCCCCTCCTCCAAGTTTTGCTTTTTCGCGGAGGGCGATTAGTTCCTGAATTTTCTTTTCCTGACTTGTACTCATTTTTGTGTGTGCTTTATCATGGGATTATTTATTCTTGTCTTCACAAAGTTCGGTAAGAACGCTTAGGGTAGATTTAGGATGTAGGAACGCAATATTTAAACCCTCAGCTCCTTTTCGGGGAGTTTTATCGATAAGGGTTACACCGTTTTTTTCGGTCTCCTCTAATGCTCCTTCAATATTTTTTACAGCAAAGGCCATGTGATGAAATCCTTCGCCTTTCTTTTCGATGAATTTGCCAATTGGGCCTTCAGGATCGGTTGATTCTAAAAGTTCAATTTTTGTTTGACCAACCATAAAGAAGGCGGTTTTTACTTTTTGATCTTTAACCTCTTCAACATTGTAACATTTAAGTCCATAGACTTTTTCATAAAAAGCAATTGCTTCGTCAAGATTTTTGACTGCAATTCCAATGTGTTCAATATGTGATAATTGCATAATTTTGGTTTTTTGTTTTTATTGATACAAAAGTAAATCCTTTGATTTGATTATATGTATGAAATATGTTGTGTATTTTATTGTTATGCAACATAGATGTAAAGCATGAAAATGAGAAATTAGTATTTTTTTGAGATAGATTTGTGGAGAATTTAGATGGGAGTAGTAAGTGAAAAGTAGCAACTACCAAGTGGAAAAGGGATGGTTTTACAAATTATCGCAAAATGCGATTAAATTGTACAAGATATTTTTTGGTTTGATGAGGTATTAGCTACCAATAACCATCCCTGTTTTCTTATGTCTTAAATCTTTCTAACTTAAACATCCTTGCTCATTGAATATGGTGATAGTTTCCCTTCAACGCCCCATTTCTTATTCGGTTTTTTTCCCATCTTAAAAACCAATTCCCCACCATCAATCAAATCGGTGTGAGTAATCCAAGCGTTTAAAAGTGGTTTGCCATTGAGTGTGGCGGATTGAATG
This sequence comes from Bacteroidales bacterium, assembly GCA_013141385.1. Lineage (NCBI taxonomy): Bacteria > Pseudomonadati > Bacteroidota > Bacteroidia > Bacteroidales > Bacteroidales bacterium. Next base: position 23,173 of record JABFRB010000045.1, read on the forward strand.
TACCTATTTTCATTATTCACGCCATCGGCCTTAATGGTTAGTACCTTTCCATTCTCAAGCGTTACGCTTAAATAGGGTAGGTAGGGCGCACCAATTATATACTGGTTACTTCCGGGGCAAACTGGGTAAAAACCCATTGCGCTGAATATGTACCATGCGGACATCTGCCCACAATCATCGTTGCCGCAAAGACCATCGGGTTTGTTAAGGTACATCCTGTTAATCACGTTACGCACAATCTCCTGAGTTTTCCAAGGCTGCCCAGCATAAACAAACATGTAGGCTACATGGTGGCTTGGCTCGTTGCCATGCACGTAATTACCCATAATCCCAACTTTATCAATATCCTCGGTATTTTCGTAGTACTTGGGGGGTAAAGTCATTGTGAAAAGGGAATCGAGATGCTGGGTAAATCTGGCCTTTCCCCCTGATAGATTTATCAAATTACTGATATCATGGGGAACAAATAGGCTATAATTCCACGCATTACCCTCAATAAAGCCCATATCGTGAGTTTGGAGCGGATCGAATGGTGTAATAAACTTCCCATCCTTATCCTTGGCCCTAGCAAAGCCAGTTTTGGTATCGAAGATATTTGCATAGGACATTGCTCTCTTTTTGAAAGTGCTGACAATGTCAATTTTGCCCATTTTGTTTGCCATTTGGTAGATTGTCCAATCATCATAGGCATACTCAAGGGTTACAGAGGCTGAACTTGAACTCCTTTCTTTTGGCAAGTAACCATACTTAGTATAATCATCAATTCCATCATATTTTAGGTAGGTTGCGCTGCTTACCATTGCTTTTAGTGCCAGTTCACTATCAAACCCTTTGATACCCTTCATATAGGCATCGGCAATAACGGGAACGGCATGGTAGCCAATCATGCACCAATTATCGTTTCCCCAATGCGACCAAACGGGAAGAATCCCATGAACGCTCTGCTTGTAATGTTCAAGCATGGAGTTAACCATGTCGCCTGCTCTGGTTGGTTCGAGCAGCGTCATTAGCGGATGAAAAGCCCTAAAGGTGTCCCATAGCGAAAAAACGGTGTAGTTTGTAAACCCATTTGCCTGATGAATATTACCATCGAGCCCTTTGTATTTCCCATCAACATCCATAAAAATTGTGGGACAGAGCATGCAATGGTAAAGTGCTGTATAGAAATTAACCTTTTCATCATTTGTTCCATCAACCCGTATTCTACTGAGCTCTTGCTCCCAAAGGTTTTTTACTTTTGATAGAGTTTTATCGAAATTATTGGATGCAACTTCAGCCCTAAGATTTTCCATTGCCCCAATTGTGCTAACCCCCGAAATTGCAACCTTTACCTCAAGCGTGTCGATACTTCCAAATGTAAAGTAGGCTTTTACCTTATGACCCGATCTTTCAGGAAAGTTATTATCCATTTGCCAACGCCGCCAGAATCCACGATAAACCTCCTTTTCATCGTTTCTTAACCCGAATGATTTAAATGGTTTTGAAAATTTTATGGCAAAGTAGATAAATCTATTTCGTGCCCAACCGTTGGTTTGCCTATAACCAGTGATGATTGAATCGTTTTCAACCCTTATTGATGCCCAAATAACCTTCCCATCGTAACCATAAATTCCGTGAACTAGATCCAAGATTACATTTGCATCCTTATCTTTTGGGTAAACATATCGATGATGTCCAACCCTAGCGGTTGCGGTTAGCTCCGCTTTGATCTTATAATCTTCAAGAAAAACGGAGTAGTATCCTGCTGAAGTTTTTTCGGTAGATTTAGAGTATCTGCTTCGGTAACCAGAGTTTGGTTTAGATACAATGCCGGGATTTAATCTGATTTCGCCTGTAGTTGGCATTATTAGGATATCACCTAAATCGGAATGCCCTGTACCATGTAAATGAGTATGCGAAAATCCAACAATGGTTGGATCATCGTATTGATAACCAGAGCAGTATCTGTAAACCTCCTTGTTATAGCCTTGTCCATAGGTGTATTGTGCAGTGTCGGTATCGGGACTTAGCTGAACCATTCCAAAAGGTGCTGTTGCACCGGGATAGCAATGCCCCATATCCTTTGTTCCAATTAATGGATTTACGTATTGAGAAACACTTTCAGTCCTTTTTTTAGTTTGATTATCTTGAGCAATAAGATGATTCCATGTGCCCAACAGAAATAAAATCGAAATTATTTGAAAACAAGTTCTTTTCATTTCAATTCATTTTTTAAATTTCACTTTAGAAATATTTAATATTAGGTGATAAAAATAATAATTCCTAAATTGATTTAGCACATTAATTATTAACTATTTACAATTTATTTAATTACCTGATAATCATGCCAAAATTTTTAACCAAAGCAATTATCCTCCTTTCATTTGTGAGCCTTTTTACTGATGTCGCTAGCGAGATGCTTTACCCAATTATGCCTGTTTTCCTAAAATCAATAGGCTTTTCTGTTATCCTAATAGGAATACTCGAAGGACTTGCAGAGGCAACGGCAGGAATAAGTAAAGGATATTTTGGACACTTATCTGACAAAATTGGCAAAAGAGTCCCCTTTGTTCGTTGGGGCTATACCATGAGCGCATTTTCAAAGCCAATGATGGCAATCTTTCAATTCCCGATATGGATTTTCTTTTCCCGAACCCTTGATAGACTGGGAAAAGGAGTAAGAAACAGCTCTCGTGATGCTTTACTTAGCGATGAGTCTACTCCTGAGACAAAAGGGAAGGTATTCGGCTTTCACCGAGGGATGGATACCCTTGGTGCTGCCATTGGGCCATTTATAGCTTTGATTTTCCTTTACTTTTACCCTGAGCAGTACCGTTGGTTATTTGTTATTGCTTTTTTGCCAGGTATAATTGCAATTAGCCTCACATGGCTATTAAAGGAGAAAGTTAAACCAAAAAAAGAATCACCAGTTAAAATCAAACAAGGTTTTTTCTCGTTTTTAGGATACTGGAAGGTTGGGAGTAGCCAGTACAAACTACTTATAATCGGTCTACTGGTTTTTGCCCTGTTCAATAGTTCAGATGTATTTCTTTTGTTGATGGTTAAACATCAGGGTTTCAGCGATACCCAGATGATAGGTCTATATATATTCTATAATCTTCTTTATGCATTGCTTTCCTATCCTGCTGGTTGGCTTGCAGATAAATTAGGTATGAAAAGGATAATGATTACTGGGTTATTCTTATTCTCGTTGGTTTACATGATGTTTGGTTTTGCATCGACCCTATATCATTTTGCGTTACTTTTTGGACTATATTCATTCTATGCTGCAGCAACCGAGGGTGTATCCAAAGCTTGGATAAGTAATTTAGCAAGCAAGGAACATACAGCTACAGCTATTGGATTTTATACGAGTTTTCAGAGTTTAGCCACTTTAATTGCTAGTAGCCTTGCAGGATTAATATGGTATGGAGCTAGCCCATTATTAATGTTTACAATTGCAGGTATGGGTGCTTTAATAGTTGCTGTTTACTTTACTTTGGCAATGAAAAGTAGTAACCCAACAGCTAATTGATTCAAGGTGTTATTTTAATACTACTAGTTCTTAATAACCTATTTTCAATTGTTCGATAGCGAACATCAACTGTTCGAATTAGTATACTAAAACTAACTAATTGGTTATTTATAGTGATTGTTTATCAATTAAATAGCATTGATGGCATTTTAGTTGAATAAACAAGCGAAATACCAAAATACTAAAACTATGTCGATTATTGATAGCTATTTAAAAACGGGATTTCGTAATCTAAGTAAATATAGGTTCTATTCTTTTATTAACATACTAGGACTTGCTATTGGGATTGCAGGAAGTTTGCTAATAGTCCTATATGTTTCAAATGAACTTAGTTACGATAAGTTCAATAAAGATTATGAGCAGATTTATAGAATAGTACTTAAAGGTCAAGTTAAGGGTGAACCAGTTAATATGGCTGTTTCTTGTGCTCCTATGGCTAGGGCATTGAAGAATGAAATCCCTGATGTTGAAAGTACTGCAAGAATAAGTAGAATGGGGGATTGGCTGATAGGTTCTGGCGATAGGAAATTCAATGAGGAAGAATTTCTTTTTACAGATTCTTCCTTCTTCGAAATGTTTAGCTATAAATTATTAAAAGGAGATCCAAAAAAGGTTCTTAGTCGCCCAAGGACAATGGTGATGACTCAAACAGCAGTGCGGAAATATTTTGGCAACGAAGATCCTATTGGTAAAAGTATTAGAGTAGAGAACGATACTACTCTTTTCGAAATCACTGGAATTATGGAGGATGTTCCTATTAATAGTCATTTTCATTTTTTACTTCTTGGTTCATTGAATTCATATCCAAGGCAGAGCGAAAATCCTATCTGGCTATCAAATAATTTTTACAATTATGTAAAGCTTAAAAAAGGTACCGATCCAAAGGAATTTCAACAAAAATTAAGAAATCTAGTGGTTAAATATATTGGACCACAGCTAAAACAGATTCTAAATCTTTCAATTGAAGATTTTGAAAAAAGCGGGAATTCTTATGGCTATTTTATTCAACCTTTAAAAGATATACATTTAACATCCAAATTAACAGGAGAGCTAGAAACGAATGGGAATATACTATATGTTTATATTTTCTCAGTCGTAGCAATTCTTATTTTGCTTATTGCTTGTATTAATTTTATGAATTTAGCAACTGCTAGATCGGCAACAAGAGCAAAAGAGGTAGGTCTTCGAAAAGTTGTGGGTTCTGGGAAAAATAGGCTGATTTTTCAGTTTTTATCCGAATCCATACTAGTGAGTTTTTTGGCCTTAATACTTGGATTGCTAATCGTAGAACTTGCCCTCCCTGCCTTTAATAACCTGCTTGAAATTAAGCTAACCATGGGTTATTTTGCAAAATGGTATATATTGCCTGGATTAATATCCTTTTCTTTAATAGTTGGACTTATATCAGGTTTATATCCATCACTATTTCTTGCTGCTTTTAACCCTATAAATGTGCTTAAGGGAAAAGTTAAGGCAGGTGCTAAAAGCGGTATGTTGAGAAAAATTTTGGTAGTTTCACAATTTACTGTAAGTATAAGCATTCTCCTAGCTACGGCTGTTTTATATCAACAATTGCGATATGTTCAGAACTATAATCTTGGCTTTAGTAAAGAGAATAGGTTGGTAATAAAGCGTTCAGATGGCTTGAAAAAAAATATGGATATTTTTAAACAAGAAGCATTAAAAGTACCTGGAGTTATTAGTATCGCAAATAGTAATGCAATGCCTGGAAAAAACTTTAGCCTAAATGGATTCCTTCTCGAGAATGATGCTAATACTGGAACAACTTACACAATTCAGCAAGCCTTTGTTTCTCCAGGGCTTGAAAAAACACTTGGATTACAGCTTGTTGAAGGTCGTTTTCTGAGTTCAGATATTCCTACCGATTCAAATGCTGTAATTATAAGCCAATCAACAGTTAAGGTTCTTGAACTTAAAGATCCTTTAAATCATAGGTTAATGTCACCAGGTCAACCACCCCGTTATTGGCAAATAGTGGGAGTTGTAAAGGATTTTCACATTGAATCTCTTCGTTCCAATATTTCGCCTGTTGCATTAACTTTTATGCCAGGTAATTTTGAGGGTATCGTTATCGCAAACATTGAACCAGGAAGGGAACAGAGTGCAATTAATGGTATGAAAGATATTTGGACAAAATTATCAGAATTCCCCTTTGAATACTACTTTCTTGATGATAGCTTAAACAAAATGTATAAAGGCGAGCAAAGAACTGGTATAATACTGATTTCATTCTCAATTTTAGCAATTATTATTTCATGCCTTGGTTTGTTGGGAATGGTATCTTTTATCACATCACTAAGGACAAAGGAGATAGCCATTCGCAAAACATTAGGTGCAGAAGAAACAAGTATTATCTCAATTCTATCTTCGGAGACATTACTTTTGATAGTATTTTCGACAGTTTTTGCTTGGATTATTTCATGGTTTGCTTTGAATAAATGGCTTCAGAATTTTGCATACCATACAAAGATTAGCCCATACCTATTCTTTGTAGTACCTATAATTATTACTATAATTTCTTTTATTACTATAAGTTTTGAGGTAATAAAAGCTACACGTAGAAATCCGGCAGATGTTCTAAAGTATGAATAATTATAGAAATAAACTTAAAAAAGTGACTGTTTCAAAATTTGAATATTTGGAAAATTTCTCATGAGGAAGTACGAATAAAATAGGGTGTCTCAAAAAGTTGATATGCACTCCAAAAGTTTTGTGTCTAACTTTTGGAGTGTTTTTTTATGGTAAAAAGGAATAACAGGAGGCATTGTGTTAGATTGTTACTTTGCCACGCTGAACGAGTTGAATTTCAATGGATACGCAGAAAACAACCATTTAACTATTGGATAATTAAATCCTTCGTTCTGCTCAAGATGACATTTTATGTCAACTAGCAAGTTACGTTCAACTTCTAGAAACTAGCTTTAGCTGCTTGAAAACCTTATTACAACCCATCATTTGGAGTATGTAAAACACAGGAAAAACAATTAGGTAAAAAAAAGAATGAGTTTTTGTTTTTCGTTAAATTTTTATTTCTAAAATTGTTAAAGCAAAAAGTTTTGAACTCTGAACTGAAAATCAAAATGTAATGACCATAATTGATAGCTATTTAAAGACTGGTTTTCGAAACCTTATTAAATACAAATTTTATTCAATAATTAATATTTTAGGGCTTGCTATTGGGATTGCAGGGAGTTTAATGATAACCCTGTATGTCTTGAATGAATTTAACTACGATAGGTTCAATAATGATTATGATCGAATATATAGAATAGCGCGTAAAGCTAAGATTAAAGGAGATCCAATTAGATCTGCATTGACTTGTGCTCCAATGGCAAACGCAATAATGAACGAATGCCCTGAGATTGAAAGCGTTACTCGGTTATCTAGGATGGGTGATTGGCTAATAGGTTCTGGTGATAGAAAATTCAATGAGGAGCAAGTCCTTTTTGCAGATTCAAGCCTTTTTGGGATGTTCAGCTTTAAGCTCATTAAGGGTGATCCTAAAAAGGTTCTATCCCGCCCCAGAACCATGGTGATGACCCAAACTGCGGTAAAAAAGTATTTTGGAAGCGAGGATCCTTTTGGTAAAAGTATTCGAGTGGGACAGGATACCACCCTATATGAAATTACGGGTATTATGGAGGATGTACCACCAAATAGCCATTTCCACTTTTTAATCCTTTGCTCCATAAACTCATACCCCCTTCGAAGTGAAAATCAGGTATGGACGGTAAATGAATTTTACAGTTATGTAAAACTTAGGAAGGGGGCTAGTCCCGAAATGTTTGAGCAAAAACTACACCATTTTGCAGCAAAATATATTGGGCCACGGGTTCAAATGTTTCTAAAGATTACCTTTGATGCTTTTGAGAAAAGTGGTAGCTATTATGGTTACTTTATCCAACCACTAAAAGGCATCCATTTAACATCTAATTTAACAGATGAGTTTGAATCCAATGGGGATAGCCTTTACGTTTATATTTTATCGGTAGCTGCAGTCCTAATTCTTCTGATTGCCTGTATCAATTTCATGAATCTAGCAACAGCCCGTTCGGCTACACGAGCTAAAGAGGTTGGATTGCGTAAAGTGGTTGGCTCTGATGCAAAAAGATTAGTGATACAATTCCTATCTGAATCGATTCTAGTAAGTTTTATAGCTCTGGCAATTGCATTGCTAATAGTAGAGCTTTTGCTGCCATCCTTTAATAACCTGTTGGGGATTAAGCTTTCCATGGGATACCTGTCAAAATGGTATATAATACCAAGCTTAATCAGCTTTTCAGTACTTGTAGGGCTTATATCGGGTTTCTACCCATCACTATTTCTTGCATCGTTCAAACCTATTAGCGTACTCAAGGGGAGAGTTAAGGCTGGGGCTAAAAGTGGGTTACTTCGGAGTATTCTGGTTATCTCTCAGTTTACAGTGTGTATAGTCATACTCCTAGCCACCACTGTGATATTCAAGCAGTTACGGTTTATGCAGAGTTATAATCTTGGTTTCAGCAAGGAGAATAAGCTGGTAGTAAAGCGCTCCGATGGACTTAAGAAAAACATAGATGCTTTTAAGGCAGAAGCTCTAAAAATACCAGGAGTTGTCAGCATTGCTAATAGTGATGTAATACCAGGCAGTAATTTTTCCCTTACCGGTTTTAACCTTGAGGGCGATGAAAATACTGAAACTCTCTATATTTGCCCTAGAGGTTATATTTCATTCGGGTACGAAAAAACGCTTGGACTTCAGCTGGTAGAAGGAAGATTTCTTAACCCAGACATAGCCACCGATTCAAGTGCTATTGTAATAAGCCAGGCTACAGCAAAGGTGCTTGGGCTCGAAAATCCCTTACAGCGGAGGTTAATATCTTCTAGAGGTGATAATTCGGTAAAATATTACTGGCGGATAGTCGGTGTTGTAAAGGATTTCCATATAGCATCGTTAAAAGCTAGTATTTCACCGATTACCCTAACGATTATGCCTGGGAACTGGGAGGGAGTTGTAATTGCCGATATTCAACCTGACAATGTGCAGAATGCAATAAATGGTCTTCGGGCAATTTGGGAAAAAATGTCGGAGTACCCATTTGAGTATTATTTCCTCGATGACAGCCTTGCGAATATGTATAAAGGAGAGAGACGAACAGGAATAATCCTTATTTCATTTTCTATCCTTGCAATTATTATTTCATGTCTTGGTTTGTTGGGAATGGTATCTTTTACCACATCATTAAGAACAAAGGAGATAGCAATTCGTAAAACTTTAGGAGCTGAAGAAAAGAGCATTATCTCTGTACTCTCTTCTGAAACATTACGTTTGATAGTATTCTCAACAATTATTGCTTGGGTTATTTCATGGTTTGCTCTGAATAAATGGCTACAGAATTTTGCCTACCACACAAAGATTAACCCGTATCTATTTGTTGCAGTACCTGCAATTATTACTATAATTTCTTTTGTTACTATAAGTTTTGAGGTAATAAAAGCTACACGGAGAAATCCGGCAGATGTTCTAAGATATGAATAACGATAATGGAACTAGCAAAAAAAACACCGACTTAATCGGTGTTTTTTTTGCTAGTTTATCTTAACCTATCAATGGATCTTACTAATGCTTCATCCTTTGCAATTCCTCTGATTGCTAGGTAAGTTAGGATAGCGCAAATAACAGGAAAAATAAAGATTATACCATAAGAAGTTTTACTACCAATGAGTTGAGCAGAGACTCTAGTAAAATAGTATAAACAACACTGGAAACCTATAATTAGGATAATGTTAAGTATACATAATCTTATCTGAATCATTCTATGTTTATAGAATAACACTGAGGCAATATATATGGCAATAATAACAGATAATATAATAATTAAGGGAATTACTCTAATCAATACCTTTTGACATCCAACATCTGGAATAAGCCCTTTTATCGACAAGTGATAAACCGACATATCCTGTTCAAGAATAAATGATGCAAATGGGAAGAAAAAATATAAACTTATCAGAATTGTTGCTACCAATAAGTATATGGTTTGAGTTCTTTGAATCATCTTATTGCTTTTTTTCTGCAAAGATAGAATTTTTAGTCTCAATTTTTCAATCTGATTCATTGGTGATGATAAAATAGAATAAAATACTGAATTAAAGCATTTATAGTACATTTACACTCTGCAATCTATTAATTTTTTACATTTGCAGATTATCATAAAAAACCAATTCGATGAGAATAATTGAACCATCCGAACTTATAATTAATCCTGATGGGAGCATCTTTCACCTCCATTTACACCCAGAACAAATATCAGATACCATAATAATGGTTGGTGATCCAGGTAGGGTTGAAACTGTTTCATCTTTTTTTAGTAAAAAAGAGTTTACAGTGTCAAACAGAGAATTCAATACAACAACTGGACTTTACAACAATAAGCGTATCACAGTAGTTTCAACAGGAATAGGGACTGATAATATTGATATAGTAGTAAATGAACTTGATGCGCTGGCTAATATTGATTTGAAAACTAGAACAGTTAAAGAAACTCATAAAAAACTCACACTAATTAGATTGGGAACATCAGGTGCACTACAACCCGATATACCCCTTGCTAGTAATGTGTTAACTGAAATTAGTGTTGGTTTTGATGGACTACTTAACTTTTATGCCAATAGGGATAAAGTATGTGAATTGGAAATGGAACAGGTATTTCTTAAGCATACAAATTGGAATTCCCAGTGCGCCAAACCCTATTTTACAAAATCTTCTGAGAGACTAGTAAAACTTTTTGAATCGTTTACGATTAAGGGACTTACAATTTCTGCACCAGGGTTTTATGGTCCACAAGGAAGAGTATTAAGATTACCTCTTGCAGATGCAACCTTAAACGAAAAAATAGAATCTTTTCGCTATAATGGCAAAAAAATCGCCAATTTTGAAATGGAAAGCTCTGCAATTAATGGCCTATCAAAGTTAATGGGACACGAATCGGTTACAATTTGCACTATTATTGCAAATAGGGTTATTAAAGATGCAACCAAAGATTACAAGCCCGCTATAAAAAATTTAATTGAGCAAACCTTAAATAAGATTTCTGAATAATAGTGTTTTGAACAATTATTTATGGATGCAAAAGAATTAAATGCACTTATTGTATTACTTGATGATCCCGATAAGGAGGTATTTAATGTTATTTCTGCAAACATAATTAATCAAGGAATCGCCATAGTTGGTGCACTCGAAGAGGCATGGGAATCCTCGTCTAGTGAATTTGTTCAGAAAAGAATTGAGACGTTAATACACACAATTCAGCTTAATAGCACGATAGCAAATCTCACGAAATGGGTTTCTGAAGGCGCAACCGACATATTAGAAGGAGCTTATTACCTTTCGTTATACCAATACCCAGATTCTGAATTTGATGAAATTGAAAATGCTATTGAGAGAATCAAGAAAGATATTTGGTTAGAATTCAATGAGAATTTAACGGCTTTAGAAAAGGTAAAAATACTTAATCATATTATATACGATATTCACGGTTTTACGAGTAATCTATCTAATTTTTTTGCTCCTCAAAACCAATTTATTAATCAGGTGATTGAGACCAAAAAAGGAGGACCAATCACTTTAGCAATTTTATATTCAACCATTGCTCAACGTTTGGGTTTACCAATTTATACTGTTAATCTGCCCAAAAACTTTATCCTAGCGTATAGGGATAGATTTAAGGAAACACAATCACAAAGCCCTCAAGAAAGAATTCTTTTTTATATTAACCCGTTTAATAAGGGTTCTGTTTTGGGTCGAAGAGAAATTGAACACTTTCTTAATCAACAGAATATTGAAATAAAAGAGGAATTCTTTCTGCCTTGTTCAAACCGGGTAACAATTGCCCAGTTGGTTTCGGGTTTAATCTATTCATATGAAAAATTAGGAGATAGTGAAAAAATCCATGATTTAAGTTTGATTATGAAGATAGTATCATAATCAGAAAAGTTCATGCGTAATAAAATTGTATCCAATTATTGCTACTTAAGGGAAAAATACCTACTTTTGCCGCCTCATTATTTTACAAACTAATTACATTAATCTATGTTAAATCATTACGAAACCGTTTTCATTGCAACTCCCGTTTTGTCTGAGGCCCAGATGAAGGAAGCGGTTACCAAATTCAAAAGTGTAATCACCGACAATGGAGGTGAGGTTGTACACGAAGAAAACTGGGGATTACGTAAATTGGCCTACCCCATACAAAAGAAAACTACTGGCTTTTACCATTTAGTTGAGTTTAAAGCCGAAGGATCTTTGATTGATAAACTGGAAATACAGTACCGTCGTGACGAGCGTATTATCCGTTTTTTAACGTTTAGGATGGATAAATATGCAGTTGAATACGCAATTAAGAAGCGTAGCGCTAAAGTTGAATCTAAAGCTAAGGAGGTATAAATCATGAATCAGAATCAATCAGAAATCAGATATCTCACACCCCCAACTGTTGAGGTAAAGAAGAAAAAATACTGCCGTTTCAAGAAAAATAAGATTAAATACGTTGATTATAAGGATCCCGAATTTCTAAAAAAATTCCTCAACGAGCAAGGCAGAATTTTACCACGTCGTTTAACTGGTACATCTCTTAAGTTCCAACGAAAGGTTGCTACTGCTGTTAAAAGAGCTCGTCATTTGGCAATATTGCCATTCGTAACTGATTTATTGAAATAATTTAAGTAGGAGGACTTTTAGATGGAAATCATTCTTAAACAGGACGTTCAAAACCTGGGTAACAAGGACGAGGTTGTTAAGGTTAAAAACGGATACGCTCGTAATTATTTAATCCCACAAGGATTTGCAATTACAGCCACCGAATCCGCAAAAAAGATTCTTGCTGAGAATATTAAACAGCGTGCTCATAAGGAGTCTAAGATTAAAGCTGATGCTGAAGTTATTGCTAAGAAACTTGAAGGTGTTAAACTTACTATTGGTGCTAAAACAAGCTCAACTGGTAAGATATTTGGTTCAGTTAACACAATCCAAATTGCTGAAGCACTCTCTCAAAAGGGCTTTGATATTGATCGTAGAATAATTAGCATTCAGGACGATCAACTGAAAGAAATTGGTAGTTACACAGCAGAGATTAAGCTTCATCGTGAAGTAAAAGTGAAAATTGACTTTGATGTTATTGCCGAATAATTCCAGTTTTAATTTTAAAAGAAAGCCATCCTTCGTTTTTAGGATGGCTTTTTTTATGGGCTTATTTTTTACTTAACAGCAATTGTCTCAATCTCTATTAACGCTCCCAGAGGAAGTTTTACTACGCCATAAGCAGCACGTGCTGGCATTTCGGATGTGTAGTAACGTGAATACACTTCGTTCATAGCGGCAAAGTTATCCATATCACTTAACAAACAGGTCGATTTTACAACATTTGAGTAGTTTAAACCTGCAGCGTTTAGTATGGCTCCAATGTTTTTCATTACTTGTTCAGTTTGTTCTTTGATGCCCCCTTCAATCAGTTTTCCTATGGCAGGATCGATAGGAACTTGACCAGAAATATAAAGAGTCCCATTTACTTCAACAGCTTGGCTGTAAGGGCCAATTGCTTTAGGTGCTTTATCGGTACTAATAATCTTTTTCATGAAAATAAAATTTACGTTAAGAATATAATTGGTTGTTTTTTATAGATTTCTAGGTGAATACTTTTAACAACAATTGAATATCCATGTTTTATTGATTTAGATGAACTGTTAACTTCAGTTAACTTCGGTTCGCAAAAATAATCCGTTTTAAATGGATATTTTATGATGAATTGTTTATTACAATAATTTACGAAATTAATAAAAAAGATATTCATTTGTATTCTGATTTTTTTAATTATGAACGTGGTTGTAATAGATTTCTTTGATTCCTTTACTTTCAATCTTGTCCACTACCTTGAACAGATGTGCAATAGTGTTGAATGCATTAGGTGTAACAAGGTTGATATTGCAAGTTTAGGTTCATATGATGGTGTTGTGCTTTCTCCGGGGCCGGGTTTACCTATTGAAACTCATAATCTTTATGAAATTTTGACTACATGGGGTTCAATAAAACCAATCTTAGGAATTTGTTTAGGTCATCAAGCAATAGGAGCGTTTTTCGGTTTGGAGTTAATTAATATGCCTCATGTACATCATGGAATTAGTAGATTAACCTCCGTGATTGATGAAAATGAGATTTTATTTAATGGGTTACCTCTAGAATTTTTAAGCGCAAGATACCACTCATGGGTTGTTAGTTCCCCGGACGAATATTCACCGTTAAAAATTACTGCGGTTGATAAAGATGGAGATATAATGGGAATAAGCCACCGCAAGTATAATATTAAGGGTATTCAATTTCATCCGGAATCAATTCTAACCAATTACGGATTTCAAATACTAAATAATTGGGTTAAATCAATTTAATTATCTACAGATTATCGAGATAACTATCACGCTTAGTCCACTTTAAATCTTGAAGCATTCCAGATTTTACGTTAATCTGAAAACTATACATTTTTCTGAAACCTAATGGAATTAAGGTCAAGCGCATTTCCCAGCAGTGTAAATCACGATAAATGTTGATTGAAGTAGTGGATAATTTTCTAATCTGAAAATCGTATCCTGAAGAAAATCCAATTTTCCATTTTGGGGTTAGACTTAAATCACCGCTAAAACCTAATGTTTGATTTGTTGACTTTTCAAACGCTGGTTTTGAGTAGTTAAAGTTATAGTTAATCCGTAAATTCCAAGGGATTTCAAAATCAACACTTTGCGTGGTTATATTGTTACTGCTCATCGATTGCCCAAACGAAGAATTATCCCGTTCTCCATTAAGTGGAAGATCTACTGGAGGCGTTTGTTTATTCGAATTTTTATCCTTTTTTGCACTATTTAATGAAAAATCTACACCAATAGAAAAGGATGTTAAACGAGCAAATTTTCCGTTGGTTTTGAGTTCATAAGTGTTATAAGCCACACCTTTATCATTTAAAGCGTAGGGGTTAAGAACTCCGTTGAAGTTTATATTAATTTTATCTAAAAGTCGTGTACTACCTGCAAATGATATAGGCTGAAGTTTCATCGAATCAGCAAGAAGGTTATAGCTCGAATTGAAAGATAGATTTTCGAATATTTTAATTTTTTTAAAATTGTTTACCGTATCCTTGGTTGATCGAACTTTCATTTCAAGATTATTCCCTAATCCAAAAGATATCATACCAGATTTCCCTGCACCAGGACTACCGTAAACCCCCCTTTCGAAAATTGAATACTTTGCAGTATTTCCCTTTTGATCAGTTTGGTAAGTTTTGTAAAAACCATAGCTAGGATCGCTAAAATCAGGTCTGTAGCTGAGCGAAAAGGTAGGGGTTAAAACATGCCGGATGGCTTGAATCGCTTTATCCTTTCCAAAATTAAACATACCATAAATCTTAGTGCTCATGGATACACCTGTACTATACTGCCACGCCCTTCTAAATCCAGGAACAGTATCTTCTACAACTTTACCTGGGATTGAACCTGAACCATCCACCCAGTTTTTTCTAATTGTGCTAGCATACCAAAATTCAGAGTAATTTACACTTGGACTTACTTGAATGAACTTAAGTAAATTAAATGATGTCATTAATGGAATTTCATGTTTAATCCCATTACTCATGCTATCAATAACACTTCGTTTAAACAGATTTTTTTCTTTTACGGATACTTTATTATCAATGCTAGTATTTACGCTAAATCCAATTTTTTCATACCATGCAGGTGCCCCAACTTCTAAATCTCTTTTAAATGGGTAAATCTTATCCATACTAAGTGAAACTCTTGGAAAATCAATACTTACAACTTTAGATCGATTATTCTGCGAGTGAGTAAACGCAGTAGTCATTCGAAATGGTGTACCAACGAATGTTTTAGAGTAGTTAATACTTGAATTTACCTGATTACTTAAGTAGTCTGTAAGGTTTGATGAGTTGAAATGGTTGTAGTCAGTTGAACCAAAATTAACACTTGCTGAAAAGTTTGAATTCGGACTAGCTTTGGAATCCTGTGAATGTGTCCATACAATATTATAAGAATTTGATTGGGTAGAATCGTTTAGAATATTTTTTGAAACATCAATACCTAAATTACCTGAAAAACGATAACGTTTTTTGTATGTCGATTGAGAACGAACAGCCCATGATCCAAAAGAGTAAATATCCGTTGTTAATTTTAAATCAAAATAATCACTAATACCAAAGTAGAATCCCCCGCCCCTTAAGAATACACCCCTAATTATTTCCTCTCCATATTCAGGTATTATTATTCCGGATGAACGTTCCCTTGTATTTGGAAAATAACCAAAGGGTATAACCAAAGGAAATGGTACATCTTCGATTACTAAATATGAAGGGCCAAAAATAATTTTATCATTAGGAATTACTTTTCCCTTTGTCATCGCTATATAGAAGTGAGGGTGGGGGAGATTACAAGATGTAAACTTTCCATTTTTAAGGTTAACAGAGTTATCTTCCATTTTCTTTGTAATATCACTATGTAAAAATCCTCCATTTTGTTCAGTAATTACGCCATTTATTTTTGCCTTTTTTGAATTAAAGTTATAGAAGATGTCACTCATTGTATACGTTTGTCCACCATCTTTGAAAACGGGACTACCTAGTACTTTACCAGTACTATCTTGAATTCCTTTTGCAAAAACCTCCTTTTTTTCCATATCAAATTCAATGTATTGAGCTTTTAGCTCAATTTTTTGATAGTTAACAACACCATCACCAAACAAATAAATTTTTTTGCCGTCAAGGGAGTAAATGGTTGAATCTTTGGCATTATAGAAAATGGGGTCTTCTAAAGGTTGTTTCTTGGCTATTACGGAAGTATCTTTTATTGGAATAGAATCTTTTTGCTGAAGTTCAGAATGATAAAAAACTTCGTGATCGGTTTTTTCGAATGAGAAACCAATCAATGAATTAAAAAGAAAAAAAAGTACAATTAGCCTCAAATGCAATTTATGTAGTATTTTTGTGTTTAATTAATTTGAAATAGGGTTCAAAACTAGTCAAAAAACTATAAAGGTTGTTAATGCTTTTTGTTTTTAAATCAACATTTTTTAGAACATATACACTTGTATATGTTACTTTGTTAGCTTTTTTATTCAATTTTCATGCCAATGGTCAAACTCCAGAAAGCAATGGGATTCATAAAATTGTTATCGATCCAGGTCATGGAGGTAGCGATCCTGGAACACTTGGTAGCAGAACGCGTGAAAAAGATATAGCTCTTTCAATAGCCTTAAAATTAGGAAATTTTATAAGAAATAATTATCCGGATGTAGAAGTAATTTTCACTCGAAAAGATGATAAATTTGTTGCACTTGACGAGCGAACAACAATTGCGAATGCTTCCAAAGCCGATTTATTCATATCTATTCATTGTAATTCTAACCCAAGCAAGAGTCCGTATGGAACTGAAACATATGTACTTGGGTTGCATAAGTCAGAAGATAATCTTGATGTAGCAATGCGAGAGAATGCAGTTATTACATACGAGCAAGATTACTCATCAAAATACGAGGGCTATGATCCCAAGTCAACCGAATCATATATTATATTTACCTTAATGCAAAATGCACATTTAGATCAAAGCTTACGATTTGCTAATCTTGTTGAAACGGAATTTAGAGAGCACACAACTAGGCATGATAGAGGTGTAAAACAAGCAGGATTCCTTGTGCTTTGGAAATCATCAATGCCAAGTGTATTAATCGAAACGGGTTTTTTAAGCAACATAAAGGAGGAAGCATTTCTTGCTACCGAATCAGGTCAAGAATTAATAGCTTCATCTATTTTTAAAGCATTTGGTGATTATAAGAAGAGTATTGATAACCAAAGTTTAATGTCTTCAAGTATACAATTTACAAAGGAAAAAGATACCTCAAACTTAAGATTAAACGAACAAAACAATCAGGCAGAAATAATTTTTAAAGTTCAAATCACCTCATCCAGAAAGAAAATACCAGTAACATCTAAAATTTTCAAAGATATTAAAGGGGTTAATGAAATTGGTTTTGATGGTATATATAAGTATACTGTTGGTAGTAAAAAGAAGTATACCGAAATTGTTGAGTACTGTCAGCAAATTAGGAAACAATTTCCCGATGCGTTTATAATAGCTGTTAAAGGAAATAAAATCATTCCTCTCGATATCGCATTAAAAGAAATATCAATTTAATATGAAATGTCCATGTTGATAAAGAACACCAAGCGCAATGATCAAAACATGGACATTCCATCTGAGCCTAGGTAATTAATATTATTCGAAGAGAAATAATAACTAGTTCTATATTAATTATTTATGAAATTTTGTACAGATGAAAATTAAAATAACCCGCGAGGCAAAAATTGGATTTTTTGCTATTTTATGTTTGGCTGCAATGTTTTGGGGAATAAATTTTCTAAAGGGTAAGAATATTTTTAGCCCCAACAATATTTATTATACAATTTTCAATCAAGTTGATGGATTAGAGAATACTAACCCAGTACTTATTAATGGCTTTAAAGTTGGGTTGGTTAAAAATATCAAATTTGAGGAAGGTAATACTGGAAGGTTTCTGGTTACTCTTTTGGTTGGAAAAAAGTATAAAATCCCTGAAAATACAATCGCTAAGATGATAAGTACGAGTATTATTGGAGGCAAAGCCATTAAACTCGAAGTAATATCTGGTGGCAAATTGCATAACCCTGGGGATACCTTACCTGGGCAAATTGAAACTGGATTAATAGATCAATTGGGACATCAGATTGCACCCGTTAAACAAAAGGCAGAAAATTTAATGGTTGAATTAGAAAAAACTTTAAAGATAATGTCAGAGGTTTTTAACGAAGAAAATAGAGTGCAGCTAAGTCAAAGTTTTGCGAATTTAAACAAGGCTCTTTACAGTATAAATCAAACAGCGGCTGAATTCGATACTACAATGAGTCCCAATGGGACTATGCGTAGGATTCTTTCAAATGTTGAATCTATTTCTTCGAACCTTAAGAATAGTAATAAGGATATTTCAAAAATTGTTAAGAATTTTTCCGCTATAAGCGATACAATGGCAAAAATAAAAATAGCTTCAACGATGATACAGGTTGATTCTGCAATGCGGCAGTTTAATGCTGTTGTAACAAAAATAAACTCAGGAAAAGGAACTTTGGGTAATCTCATAAATAACGATACTCTCTTCTTTAATCTCGAGAATGCTTCCAAAAGTCTTGAGCTTCTAATAAAGGATGTAAAAGAAAACCCAAAAAGATACATCAACTTTTCCGTAATAGACTTGAGTAGAACTAAGTATGTTGAATCAAAAAAACCAAGATAGGTTAAGTGTCATAAAATCAAATGATTAAAAATTTTGATGAAATTCATAAACAGAAATTAAAAAGTTCTATTTTTTGTGATTTTTATTTCTTAAATAAAGAAAAATTACAATTCATTAACAGCCAAAAAATTACATTATCAACATGATAAATACCTGTATATCAGTGTAATAAAAAATATTTATTTTTTTGATTAAATTATTTTGGTGATACCTAATTCATTAAACTCAAAATCATTTTTGCAATAGGTTTTGGACTTTTTTTTTCATTTTTTTATTCACAAATTTGTTGTACAACAAAAAAAACAACTTTCAAATTCTTTTAATTCATACTTAGCATGATCCGAGATTTTCAGCAAGTTTGGCATAGCTGCCTTCAAATAATTAAAGATAATGTTTCTCCAGTAAGCTTTAAAACTTGGTTCGAACCAATCGTTCCAGTAAAATTGGAGAAAAGTATACTCACAATTCAAGTTCCGAGTCCATTCTTTTACGAGTACCTTGAAGAACAGTATATTGATATTCTTAGAAAAACATTGCGTAAAGAGTTAGGTTCAGATGCTAAGCTTGAGTACAGCGTTGTGATGGAGAACAATAGTTTTGCAAATAGCAAACCTTATACAGTAAAATTTCCAACACAGAATAAAACAGATCTTAAAAATAAGCCTGTATCTATTCCTGCTAATAATCAAGATTATCAGATAAAGAACCCATTTGTTATTCCTGGTATTAAAAAGTTGTATGTTGATCCTCAACTCAACCCCGACAATACATTTGCAAATTTTGTTGAAGGTGAATGTAATAGACTCGCACGTTCGGCTGGATTAGCAGTTTCTCATGCTCCAGGAAAAACTGCTTTCAACCCTTTATTATTATATGGTAACTCAGGTTTAGGTAAAACTCATTTAGCCCAAGCAATAGGGATTGAGGCTAAAGAAAAATTCCCTGAAAAAACTGTTCTTTATGTAAATGCTGCTAAATTTCAAACTCAGTTTGTTGAAGCAATTCGAAATAATAATAAGAATGATTTTCTTCATTTCTATCAGATGATCGATATTTTGATAATCGATGATGTTCATGAATTTGCTGGAAAGGAGAAAACGCAGGATACCTTCTTCCATATATTTAACCATTTACACCAATCAGGAAAGCAGTTAATATTTACATCAGATAAACCACCTGTTGAGTTACAAGGACTTGAGCAAAGATTACTATCAAGATTTAAATGGGGTTTATCAGCAGATTTGCAAGCACCAGATTTTGAAACACGAATTGCAATCCTTAAAAAGAAGATATATAACGATGGAATAATTGTTCCCGAGGAAGTGATTGAATACATTGCTTCAAATATAACAAATAATATAAGAGAGCTTGAAGGTGCACTAATCTCATTACTAGCTCAATCAACTTTAAATCGAAAGGAGATTACCCTGGAATTAACCTCCGAGATGATTGATAAACTGGTAAAAAGCACACGAAAAGAGATATCAATCGATTATATTCAAAAAATTGTTTGTGAGTATTTTGGCTTACCGTCTGATGTTTTACAAACCAAAACTAGAAAGCGGGAAATTGTTCAGGCTCGCCAAATTGCTATGTTCTTTTCAAAAAGTATGACAAAATCATCGCTTTCAACTATTGGAAGTATAATAGGAGGGAAAGATCATGCAACGGTGCTACATGCCTGCAAAACTGTAAACAACTTAATGGATACCGATAAACGTTTTAAGAGTCAGATTGATGATATTGAAAAACGTTTAAAAATATAATTCTAGTTTCTTCTTTATTAAGAGTTGTTATACAATTGTATTTCAACTCTTTTTTTGGTAATAATGCCAAAATTAGTTGGTGATTTTGTTTTTATCTCATAAAAATTTCTTTAGAAATCCTCTCTCACAAATGGGTGGAGAGGTTTATAAAGAAATTTTTTTCATCATATATTGAAACACCCTCCAATAGAGTATCAGTAAACTCAATAAGAACAAGAGGTGTATGAGTTTTTAACAACTATTTTTGGCATATATACCCTTTTTTTTGTTTTCAAAATTCATTAATGAATTTGTTTTTTCTCTGTTATCATATCATTGTCTAGTTTTTTATTTATACTACTTTTAGAAACATAATTTTTATTCCCTATTCTATGAAATCGTATACTATGTTAAAGGAATCAATACTCAAATTCGTTATAGCACCAATAATTCTAATCAACATACTTTTACCATTAAGCACTAACCCTCAGGTAATTGATAGCATTAATGCTCGTATTTTAAGACATAAAACAGATACATCAGTTTTAAGGGTATCATTAGCTGAACTTCAAAAATCATCATTGATAGGTTCAAAAAAAGCAGATTCGTTGGTTCAAATTATTCTATACCAATCTCAACGAAATAAATTCTCTCGTGGTATTGCATTGTCCTATCACTATTTTGGTTTAAAGAGTCTGAAAAATGGAGATTACAAAAGTTCTTCTACTTTTTTTAAAAAATCATTAAGCATATTCGAAAAACTTGATGATAGCACAAATATAATAGTAACCAATCAATCTTTAGCGAGTTCTTATTTCAATATGGGAAAACAAGATAGTGCTATTCTATTCTGTTCTAAGGTAATAAAATCATATAAATATCGAAATGAATTAAAAAATCTTGCATCGGGGTACAATACTTTAGGAGGTATTTATTGGTCTAAAGGTAATTTTTCTAATGCAGCCGAGGCATTCTTTAAGAGCCTTGATATAAAAGTGAGAATTGGTGATAGTTTAGGTGTTGCCAATACATACAACAATATTGGAATTCTTTATGATTCGCAGCAAAAACTACCTGAAGCACTCGAAATGTATAACAAATCATATGAAATATATAAAAAGAAAGGAAGCAAAAGAGGAATTAGTAAAGCGTGTAACAATATTGCAATAGTACTTAAGAATCTAAATAGGTACGGAGAGGCTATTGAAATGCTTTTAAGATCTCTTGAGATAGACAAAGAATTAGGAAATATTGATGATCAGGGTAAAACATTAAATAATATAGGTCAACTTTATATTAACATTAATGAGACTGCTTCTTCATTAAACTATTTTAATACAGCAAGAGAGATTTTTCATAAGAACGATAATTTGAACGGTGAAACAGCATCGGTAATAAATATGGGCTGTGCACATTTAAAATTGAGGAACTATAATTTTGCCTTAAGTTTTTTTGAACAAGGTTTGTCAATGGCCAAAAAAATTCATTCCGCTGAGCTGATTAAAGAAACTTACCAGCATCTTTATGAATTGTATAAAAAAAGTGGGAATATTAACCTAGCTCTAACTTACTACGAATGTTATTCAAATTTCAGTGACTCTTTAAAGAGTATTGAAAATCTTAATAAATTAGATGAACTAAAGATTAAATATGAATCTGATCTTAAAGAAACTGAAATAGCTCTACTTAACAAGAATAATCTTATCGAGAAATTTGAAAAGGAAAGACAAAAATCAATAAAGAAACTTTTTGTTTCTATCTCAGGATTACTTCTTTTAGTATTATGCTTACTTGGTTTTGCTTGGCTAACAATAAAGAAAGATAATCAAAAGTTACATCTTAAGAATACAGAAATCAATACCCAGAAGGAAGAAATTGAGGCACAACGTGATTTACTTGAAGATCTGAATATAACCCTAAATAATCAGAATGAGGAAATATTAGATCAACGTGATCAGATTGATTCAAAAAACAGAATAATTTTTGCCTCAAATAGGCGTTTAACTGAAAATATTGAGTATGCATCAAGAATTCAGAAGGCTTTATTACCTGATCTAGATCAAATTAGCCAATGCTTTTCAAAACATTATATAGTTTATAAACCAAAGGATATTGTGAGTGGAGATTTTTATTGGATGTGGCCACAACAGGATAAAATCTATTTTTCAGTAGCCGATTGCACTGGTCATGGTGTTTCAGGTGCTTTCATGAGTATACTTGCTTATAATTACTTAAAAGATTCAATTATTACTAAGGGGTTATCAAATCCTAAAGACATTTTATCTTTTATTCGAAATGAGTTTGATAATAACCTATATAGAAATATGGCTAGCCATGATATTAAAGATGGTTTGGATATTATTGTTTGTTGCTACAATAAGATAGATAATATTATTGAATATAGCGGGGCTCACAGTTCTTTCTATCATATTCGAGACAATTCATTAGTTCGTTATAAAACTGATAGATATTCAATCGGAAGTCGAATAAATCAAACAAATTCGTTTACTCAAAAACAGCTAAAGCTTCAGGCTGGTGATAGAATAGTATTCTATACAGATGGTTATATGGATCAGTTAAATAAAAATAGGAAAACGAAGATTGGAAGTTTAAATTTTAAGAATTTACTTCAAAGTTCAGGAAATTTGGACATTAACGAACAAAAACAAAAAATCGAAGAATTCTTTGATGATTGGAAGGGAGACTATGAGCAGATAGATGATGTACTTGTAATGTGTATTGAAGTTTAATCTATACAATGTTAACCAATTTCCTGCTTAGCCTTAACAATAAACCATGGATTATTAATTTCCTCCTTATTGTAGTGGAGTCTATGGTTTGTATCCATCGAGACTATATGACATCCTGACTCTTCAACTATTGCCTGTCCAGCAGCTGTATCCCATTCCCAAGTTGGACCAAAACGAGGATAAAGATCAGCAGCTCCTTCTGCAATCATGCACATTTTTAGCGATGAACCGCAATTAGTGTAGCTAATTTCACCATATTTTTTTTCGAGAGATTTAATATACTCCTCTGTTTCTTGATTCATATGGGAACGACTTACTAAAACAGTTAATTTATCACGTTTTTGATTTATTGGGAGTTTAGCAGATGAAAGTTTAAGTTCTTCGTATTTTAAATTGGAATTTGATATTGGTTTAATCGAAGTAGCTTTATAAGAACCCTCTGATTTTAAAGAAAAGTATAAATCGCCAAGAACGGGAGCGTAAATTACACCAAGTATAGGAAATCCATTAATTATTAGAGCAATATTAACGGTAAATTCGCCATTACGCTTAATAAATTCTTTCGTGCCATCTAAAGGATCAACCAACCAAAAATATTCCCAGCCCTTTCTTTCTTCGTATAAAATATTTCGACCCTCTTCGCTTAAAGTTGGAATTCTTGTTTGGGTGAGCGAATTTGCTATTTCTGTATGAGCCAGTCTATCAGCTAATGTTAGTGGGGTCTTGTCGGACTTAAGATTTACATGAAAATCATTTGAATTGTAAACATCCATAATTAACTTACCTGCTTTTACCGAAGCATTAATTGCTGTAGAAAGCAGATTCCTAAGTTCTGTTTGATCTATCATCTAAGAATACTTTGCTAATTGGACACAAAATTATATTTCTTTTTTTAAAATGAAGAGTATATTTATGGTATATTAGTTTTTTATCAATTATTATTACTAAAATCATATGTGTTGTATTTTAAGCAATTGAAATACAGGTTAATGATTGTGTATTGAGACCTTATATATCTTAAAAAACTTTAAAAAGATAAAAATAATCCATCCTAATTTTCAATAGGAAAAATAAAATACTAAGTTTACCCCATTATAATTTGTAATACTATGAATCGTATCGAACAATTACAACCAGCGGAAATATGGAAGTACTTTCTTGAAATTTGCAAGATTCCACGACCATCAAAAAAAGAAGAGAGGATTGCAAAATATCTAATGGATTTTGCGAACGAACATAACCTAGAGGCTTTCCAGGATGAGGCTGGAAGCGTTGTAATTAGAAAGCCAGCAACAGCTGGTTTTGAAAACATACAACCTGTAGTATTGCAGAGCCATATAGATATGGTATGCGAGAAAAATAGTGATACTGTTTTTGATTTTAATACAGATCCAATCACTCCTTTTATTGATGGAGAATGGGTTAAAGCAAAAGGAACTACTCTTGGTGCCGATGATGGTATTGGTATCGCATCGCAGCTAGCAATACTATCCTCAATAACTATTAATCATGGACCGATTGAGTGCCTCTTTACTGTTGATGAAGAAACAGGATTAACGGGTGCTTTTGAGATGAAACCTGGCTTTTTTAATTCTAAGATTTTATTAAATCTTGATTCTGAGGATGAGGGTGAACTTTTTATAGGATGTGCAGGAGGGCTCGATACCGTTGCAACATTTGCCTATGATGAAGAGAAGGTTCCTAGCAACTTTACTGCCTTTAAAGTGACTGTTAAAGGTTTGAAAGGGGGGCATTCCGGGGATGATATTGAAAAGGGATTAGGAAATTCAATAAAAATTATTACTCGATTCCTTTGGAAGAGTACAAATAAATTTGATTTAAGACTATCAGTTCTTGACGGTGGTAATTTACGAAACGCTATTCCAAGAGAAGCATGGGCGGTTATTGTGGTTCATATTGATGACAAAGCACTTCTCTTAAAAGATTTTGATTTATACAAATCAGAAATAATCAATGAGATTCAAGATGTTGAACCAGGTATTATTGTGTCAATTGAAGATCATGATTTACCTGAGTTCGTTATTGATGAGCCAACTCATTTTGATTTATTAAATTCCTTATATGCTTGCCCTCATGGAGTAATTTCAATGAGTAGACAGCTTAAAGGGTTGGTTGAGACCTCAACCAATCTTGCATCGGTTAAGTTTATTCAAGATCATCAAATACTGGTAACAACTAGCCAAAGAAGTTCGGTTGAGTCATTAAAGCACGATATTTCAAATATGGTTGAAAGTGTTTTTAGATTGGCCAATGCAAATGTACAACACTCTGAAGGCTACCCTGGATGGGCTCCCAATACAAACTCAGAGATACTGAAAATTACAAGAACAGCATATAAAAAGTTATTTGGGGTAGAACCTGTTGTTCGAGCTATTCATGCTGGTTTGGAATGCGGTTTGTTTTTAGAGAAATACCCCTATCTTGATATGATTTCATTTGGACCAACCATAAAAGGTGCACACTCACCTGATGAGCGACTGAATATTCAAACTACACAAAAATATTGGGATCTTCTATTAGAGGTCTTATCTAAAATACCAACAATAAACTAAACAAAAACTGCCTGATGGCAGTTTTTTTGTTTAATCCTATATCCTAAATTACATTATCCTTTCAAAATGTTCTTTTGATACACCACAAACTGGACATACCCAAGAATCTGGAATATCTTCAAATCTAGTATTGGGTTCAATTCCATGCAAAGGATCACCATCCTCAGGGTTATAGAGATAACCACATATCAAACATTTATACATAATTACATCTTGGGAATTATCAGAAAGGTTTTAGAAAGGCAATTTTCTTTTTTGTTAAATTAAGCATATTCAATAGGAGTCCTATACAGATTCAATTAGTTTTATTGGAACCTTAAGTAATGATTGAAAATCTTTTCCTAATCCCCTAATAGTATCATCGTCTTCTTCGTAGTACCAAGTAATAGAAATATCATGGCCTTTAATATAGCACTCATCAAGTAGTTTAAAGATTGCAAAGATAAAACGGTTAGATCCACTATTTATATATTCAATCCTAAAATTCACTTTTGTGAATTTTTCTGGATTTTCAATATAATTACTGATCCAACGAATTAACGGTTGATAAAAAGAAACTGCATCTTCGGGTATAGATCTGCCCGAAAGCTGTATTACACCAGATGAAAAATCAACTTCGGGTGTTTTGGTCGTTCCCTTTATATATAATCCTGTAAGTGATGACATAAAATCGTTTTTAAGGTGAAACAATTCTATAACGGTAAAGATACAAAAAAAAGGAGAGAATTGTTCAAAACCACAAATTATTACAAAAATGCTTTCTATAAAAAACAGTGGATATCTTTAGTAGATGATAATGAAGATATAAATTGGCTATATGGCATAAATTTTGTTGAATTTTTTATAGAAAAACCATAGCATGATCATTAAAAAATACCTTTTATTGGTTCTATTTTTCCTTGCCATTTACCCTTTTTATTCTTTTTCACAGAATAATTCGCTAAACCTAGCAAATAGTCCAAATCTAAACGAACTTTTTCTTTCAAGTATTGATTCTGGAAATTACCAACTGGTTTCATATTTATTGCTTAAAGGAGCAGATCCAAATTATTTTAATAAAAAAGATTCAATTCAGTTTGAGTATTCAGCCCTAATGTTAGCTACGTTTCATGGAGACTTTGATATTGCTAGTTTACTGATAAAAAAGGGAGCGGATGTTAATTATAAAAACTCCGATGGAACTAATGCTTTAATTGTTGCTGCTAAAAGAGGATATTATAATATAGCTGAATTATTAATAAAAAATGGATCAAATGTCAATAATAGAACAATAAACAAGAGTTCAGCATTATTTGAAGCAGTTAAACAACTTAATGATAGTATAACTAATCTTTTGTTAGTGAATAAGGCACAAGTCAATGTTAATAATCGATTTAACCTAACACCTTTGCAATACTCAACTGGTTATAATCTTCTCTATTTTAAGCTAAATGGAGAAAATAATATAGATGAAGAAATAGATACTTTTATTCATCATACTAAAGCTAATAAAATTAGTGAAATGCTTATTAATGCTGGCGCAGATTTAAATGTTAAGGATATTTATGGTTTTACACCTTTATTGGTTGCCACACAACTTAATAATTTAGAACTTGTTAAAACACTATGTACGGCAGGTGCAGATCCTAATTTGGCCTCATTCGATAGAGTTACACCTTTGATGTATGCTACTAGTATGAATTATTCTGAAATTGCTAGAATACTTTTTAAAAATGGAGCTCATGTAAACTATTTTTCTATAGAGGGTAATTTGTATCTTTTACCATCGCCAGATGAGTTATTAGTAATAAATTCCGATTCAGGAAAATATGAGTCGGTTAGCTATTTAATAGAGCATGGTGCCAATCCAAACTACTCAAATGAAGAAGGTGTTAATGCATTAATGTATGCTTCTGATAACGGATCTTATAAAATAGCGAAGCTACTAATTGAAAAGGGAGTCGATGTAAACAGTAAGCCTAATGATGGAAATACTGCTCTGTTTGCTGCTGTTAGATCTAATAGCGATAGTATTGCGGAACTTCTAATTCAAAATAATGCCAAAATAGATATTCAAAACAAAAATGGGTTATATCCATTACACTATGCTGCGGGCTTAGGATATCCAGTAATGACGGATTTACTTTTATATTATGGAGCAGAGCCCAATGTTATAGATTCAGATGGTAATACACCACTAATGACCTCAGCCTATGCTGGTGCATATAGCGTGACTGAAACTTTAATTAATTCAGGTGCTGATATAAACTTTCCTGATAAAACTGGAATTACTCCATTAATGGTTGCCTCACAATTTAATGATACCACACTTATTCGTATGCTTTATAATACTGGAGCAGATCTTGATAAAGTCAATTCTAGAAAAGCGAATGCATTATCAGTTGCAATAAAAAACAACTCGATTGATGCGTTTAAGATGCTTGTTAATTTCGGGGCTAAAGCTAAAGATTCCATTTTAACAAAGAGTTTATACCAGCAGTCGGTTGAATCGAGTGATTATGATATATCAACATTTCTTAAGGGTAAAGGTTTGAATACAAAGTTGAAACCTAATATCAGTAGAATTAATTTTTATACTGGTTTTTCATCAAGTAGTTATGATTTTATGGTCGATTTTGGGTGTGGTGTATATGAGTCGATTTCGAAGATGATGGTTAATTTTGGGTATAAATATAGACCATTCTCAAGCAGAGTACTTGAATATAGAAATTCATCATTCTACCAACTTTGGGAGAAAAGATATGCTTTCTACCTTTCTTTACAACATCTTTTTGTGCTTAAAAGAAATTATTTAAAAGGTAATGTTGGTATTACACCTGGACTAAGCAATGAGTTAACCTGGAGTTACTATAGGGGATTAGAAAAAGGGTCTGGGGCTAAATGGGTTATTGCTCCAAGCTTAGGTCTTTTCTATCAAAGAGAATTGTTTACGATGATTGGGAAGTGGGAGATAGCCAATTACAATACTCAAGTAAAAGATTTTAATCGATTTAGTTTACAGCTAATAATGACTATTCCAACGTACAAAAAAATAATCAATAACAAGAGAATTAATTGGCTAGATTAGGATGAAAAGTGGAATTTTGATATTTATTATTCTTATTTCAGTGTTGATACCTTACTCCTGTGAGGATTCAACTTTTATTGTCGATTGCGATAAATGCTATGAAGCATTATCTCAAGATATTAATTTGGAGTTAAAAATAACAATCGATGTATCCAACCAAAATGTTCCAATTACTTTATATCGTGGGAAAATTGATAATGGAGAGATTATTCTAGAAGATACTACCTCGTTGAGTAGTTATTATAAGAGTGTAGTAGCGGGCGAATACTATTCAGCAGTTGCAAGATACGTGCATAATGGTAGAGTAATTTATGCCGTAGATGGAAGAGAGTTAAAAATTAAATTAGAGAAAAGTGCTTGTAACGAGGCATGTTACACAATTCATGGGAGTATTCTAGATTTGAGAATTAAATAGTTGAGAATTTATATACTATTGTTTCATTGTAGGATTCATCTGAGTTTAATTTGATACTTTGAAAGTTGGGATGGTTTGGTGCATCAACAAAATATGAAGGTTCAATGCAAAAAGCGGAATGTCTTCCATAAACTTTTCCATTGCTAATGGGGTATATAGTGTTTAGAAAGTTGGAGGTGTAAAATTGCATACCCGGTAAAGTTGACAAGACTTGTAGTGCCCTTCCAGTATCAGATTGGTGAATTTCAGCCATTATATTTGTACTTCCCTTTTTGTAATTTTCGGTGATAAGAAAATGGTCATAACCTTTGGTGTTTGAAACAGGTTCTACATTTTGATTTATTCCAAGACCTATTTCAGTTAGTTTTCTGTAATCTAATACTGTATTCTTAACACTAAGAATTTTTCCAGTTGGAATTAAATCCTTATCGGATTCGAGAAAATTGCTTGACCACAATTTAATTCTATGCTTGTAAATATCATTAGTAACTCTTCCATTGAGGTTGAAATAGGCATGATTTGTCATATTTACCATTGTCGTTCTATCTGCAAAAGCGCTCATTTTTATTTCAATGGAATTATTCTGTAGCAGTGAATATCTAACTCTAGCAGTTAATGTTCCTGGATAACCCTGATCACCATGAGGGCTAATGAGTTGAAATTCTACATGAGGAATATCACCATCATTATAATTAACTATATCCCATAAATTGGATTCGAAACCAACTTTACCCCCATGCAAATGGTGATTTCCTAAGTTTTTTGATAAAAAATAGGTTTCTCCATCAATATCAAATTTGGCGTTGCCTATTTTATTTGCTACTCTTCCTATAGTTGCCCCAAGGTAAGGATGACCCTTCAAATAGTGATCCAAGCACGAATAACCTAGTATAACATCATCAAATTTCCCATTTCGATCAGGTACCCACGATGAAACAATCCTTGCCCCATAATCTGTAATCTGAACCTTTACACCATTGTTATTTTGTAGTGTAAAAATATGAACAGGTTTGCCATCGGGCATTTTCCCAAAATTGTTGATAAATGGGTCTTTTGAAATCATATTTTTCTAAGGTTTTGCAATTGCTGATGAAAAATCTGATTATAAAATTAGAGTGATGAATTAATTCATGTTGATGATTTTATGGAACTTCTACCCCTGTTGAAGCATTATAAATCTTATACCACTGTTCAGTACTCATTTTAATATTTAAGGCCTCAATTGCCAGTTTAATGCGCTCTATTTTGCTTGTTCCTGCAATTGGGATAATGGAAACAGGGTGATTTAATAACCAGCTGTAAATTACCTTATCTACTTTATCTACATTAAGTTCTATGGCTACTTCGGATAGAGTCTTGAAAAGTCGTTTTCCCTTTTCATCCTGAGCGATAATTAGTTTGCCAGTAGCCAGGGGCGACCATGCCATGGGTTTAATTCTCTCTTTCAGGAAAAAATCGATATTCCCGTTTTGGAAGTGCTCCAAACAGTAAGGCGAAATCTCAACTTGGTTGGTTAAGAGTTTTTCATCAGTATATGAATTAAGCATTTCGAACTGAATGGGGGTGAAATTTGAAACTCCAAAGTGAAGTACTTTTCCACTCTTTTTTAGGGTTGAAAAGGCTTTAGCAACCTCTTCGGGGTTAAAGAAGGGTGCTGGACGGTGGAGTAGGAGCAGGTCGATATAATCAGTTCTAAAGTTGGATAATGATTTTTCAGTTGATGTGATGATATGGTCGAAGCTATAATCGTAGTAATTTATTTTTCTCTCTGGGAATTTATTGGATATCAGATTTATACCACATTTTGTGATAATTTGAATATCCTTACGAAGATTGGTTTTGAGGTTTAAAGCATCACCAAATAATTGCTCGCAGGTGTAATCGCCATAAATATCAGCATGATCAAAAGAGGTTATTCCTAGCTCGATTGCTTGCTGGGTAAGTTTTAGTATTTCCTGATTAGACATCTTCCAACTTACTAATCTCCAATGCCCATGAACTATTCGTGATAATTCAAAATCATTTGCTAGTTTTATTCTATTGGATATCATGCTTGGGGTTGTATTAAATTAAGGTTCGTATAACAATAGTTCGTTAAAGTATTTTTATTGATTTGTAACATATAGTTTTTGAGACATTTTGTGTTTTCGTGTATTGGTGGCAAAAATTTTAAAATAGCCACAAAATCACCAAGTCACCAAAATACACCAAATAGTTTGACCAATTGTATAAATAAAATCATTAAAAATTACCAAGTAATAACTACTTTATCCAAAGTATTTTCAAGTGCGATTCGTTTCACTTCTTGTTGATATTTTTTACCATTGCCAGTAGAAAGAGGATCTTTATCCGTTAGCGAGGTTAATATATCTGTTGTTATTGTTTGAACGCTGGTAATTTTACCATTCACTTTCAGGTTATCATTTAGGCCTGTAAATCCATGCATCATCAAAATAATTTTAGAGAATCTGCTTGTAAATAATCCTTCAGGCTTTTCGATTATGATTTGATTTCCAATTGGGTCAAATCGGAATGTACGTGTAAGGAAATTCCCTTTTTCATAGTTGAAAGAAGTACCATCATCTTCGTAATAGATAAATTCAGAATGATCTGTACCATTAAAAACGTGTAAGTAAAGAGTATCCGATTTTTCTGATGTATTTTGAATTATAGATTGCATTGGAATAAAACTTCCCCCTTTTGCAAAAACGGGCAACTTATCAATAGGGCATTCAACTTTATGTTCTTGATTTCCTTGATATTTTTTACCTGTGAAAAAATCAAACCAAGTACCTTTGGGTAGATATACACTGGTTAACTCTTTTGTGCTTTCAACTGGAGCAATTAGTAATGAGGAACCAAACATGTATTGGTGCTGATAGTTCGTGTTCCAGCATTTTTCATCAAAAGTATTGTCGATTACAAGCGATCTGCTAACGGGTAATCCTGATTTGTGCGCTTCGTAAAATGCAGAGTAGAGGTAGGGTAGGAGTCTGTATCGAAGTGAGATATAATTACGTGAAATGTTTTCTATTTCAGAGCCATACGACCATGGTTCGGACATGTTGTAGTCGTAGTGCTTATGCACTCTGAAAAATGGGGTAAAAGTTCCGATACTTAACCAGCGACCAAAGAGGTTGGATGAGGCATTGCCAAAGAATCCGCCAACATCAACACCTGAGAAGGCCATTCCGCTGATTCCAAGTGAATTTACAAGCCTACAACCAAGCATCATGTGCTCATCGCTTGCAACATTATCGCCTGTCCAAATTGCTGTATAGCGTTGTGCGCCAGAGTATGCTGCGCGGGTGAGGATTAAAGGGCGTTTGCCCATAAGGGACCGTGTACCCTCATAAGTGCTTCGAGACATTAACAATCCATAAGCATTTTTCCCTTCTCGATACGATGCGCCTTTGCCTTCCCAATTGAACCTTACTATTGATGAAGTTCTTCCACCGCCCCAGGAGGCTATTTCATTCATATCGTTCCAAAAACCTTCAACGCCATTCGATACATTACCACTGAAAAGATTACCCCACCATTTGCGAGCTTCTGGTTTAGTGAAATCGGGGAAATTGCACCAACCGGGCCATACTTGAGCTGTGTAGTCAGTGCCATCGGGATATTTAATAAACATATTTTGCTTAATACCTTCTTCATAAGCCGTATAGCCTTTCTCCACTTTAATTCCAGGATCGATGATTACAGCTGTATGAATCCCTAAGTTTTTCAGTTCGCTTATCATTGCACTAGGTTTGCTAAAGCGTTGAGGATGCCATGTAAAAACCTTATAAGCATCCATATAGTGAATATCAAGATAGATAACGTCGATAGGTATTTTCTTATCACGAAAAGTATGCGCAAGGTTCAAAACATTACTATCGGGGAAATAGCTCCAACGACTTTGCTGGTATCCTAAGCCCCAAACAGGAGGCATTGGTATGCGTCCTGTAAGCCAAGTATAGTTTTCGATAATTTTGGCAACGCTATTTCCTCCAATAAAGTAGTAGTTCATTTCGCCAGCATCGGCTCCAAAAGTTGAGAATCGGTTATTTGATGCACCAAAGCTGAAATGGCTTTTGAAGGTGTTATCAAAGAAAATTCCATAGGCAACATCATGGTGAATGCCAATGTAAAACGGAAATGTTGCGTATAGAGGATCTTGTGAAACGGGATATCCGGGTACATCGCTGTTCCAATTGGAATAACCTTCGCCACGCCTATCCAAGTTACCAGTTTTTTCACCTAGGCCAATGAATTTTTCGCCATCCTGAAGTTTCTTAAAGGTTGTAACTTCTTCGCCAACCCAAGTTGTTCCAAATGCTGGTTCGTCCTCATTCAGGAGTTTACCTTTGGAGGTCAGAAATTTAAAGCGTATGGGGTTTTTTGTTACTTCTATTCGAAGGGAATCGGTTTGTAAAGTTATAAACTCTTTTGTTTCAGATGTTTTTATAGCACAATGCTGTTGAGATTCGATAACCGCATAAGAAAAATCATCACCCACCATCTTATCTTTCACAACTCTGAGTCGAATAATTTCAGGATTATAAACCATTAGAATTGCAGTCCCGTTGGTAGTTTCGAAAGTAAAAGTGTTTTCGGATTTGCTATACTTTTTAAGCGTACCAAGGCTATTATCGGGGAAATGCTGAGCATTCAGAATTGTAGAAACCATTATAATTATGATGGTTGATAATAATTTTTTCATGCTATAAAATTTATGATTAATAAGTTTAATAGTTCGTTAAAGTTTAATTATTGTGTTTTTGTAATATTTTGTTTTTTAGTATATTGGTGGCAATAATTTTAAAATAGCCACAAAATCACCAAGTCACTAAAATACACCAAAAAGTTCACTGAACTATTGTAAGTTAAAACTAATATTTATGTGATGTAAGTTCGACTAAATTTATCTATCCGCTGCATACGAACGGCGAAGCCCTTACGAATACCTTTAGCGGTTGTGAAGTTATTTTTCCTCGTTTTCTTTTATGCTATTTATTGTCATCAGAGAGAAGTCAAAAGATTTAGTATAATCTAGGTCTGTATATTCTAAACCTAACTTCTTAATGTTTGCATAATATGCCTTTAAATTTCTATAATAATTTCGCTCCAATGGGACTGACACGGCTCGTTCTCCTATTTTTTCCTTTAGAAACCATTTTTCCAGCAATCTAGCAGCTCGACCATTGCCATCTAAAAAAGGATGTATTTTCACAAAGGTCAGGTGTATTTGTGATGCAAAATAGAAAGTATCCGTTTCATCGAGTTCATCTTCCAGTAACATCTCAATATCAATGAAAAGTTTTTCAAGTTCTCTAATTACTATCTTTGGCTCAGCCGCTACATATTCAATCCTATCTTGCTCGTTAATAACAAACATAGGGTTTGTTCTAATTTTCCCTTGTTGTGATTTTGGTAAAAGGTTAGAGCTTAAAATGGAATGTGCTTTCTTCAAGTTCTCAAAACTCAGGCGATTTTTAAAGATAAACTCATATGCTTTATATAAATCATCTGCTTTCCTTGTATAGTCGGGTTTAAACTTAACATTCAAGAATTTATGCTTGAAATAACTATCGAAGTCAATGTCTTCTCCTTCAATTTTCGATGAATATACAGATGAAACAGACGTGTAAAATTGAAAGTAGTCAACAGGAATTTGAAGTTTGGGAATAGAATTTAGGATAGTAAGAAAGTTCTGATCAACCGATTCTCTAAATTTGTCAAGTAGTTGTCCATGAATAATCTTAAAGTCCATAATTCTTATCTTTCTCCAAAGATACACTTTTCATGTAAAAAGCCATTCCGCCTACGAAATTTCATAACCGCTAACATAGCTGTGGTTGGAAATGTTGGGGAGTTAAAAACTCTGATTGGCTATAAGCTTACCGGCTGCTTACTCGATTGGCAATTGTTGCTACTTTATTCTTAAATCCTCATGGTTTTGTCGACAATCCCATATTGAATGAACTGTAATAATTTCGTTGTCAAACTCATAAAATAGTATATAGTCATCAACGATTAGTCCTCGAACAGATTCAATTTCTGTATTAAGACCAATGTCGGGATGTTTTAGTAAGACTTTAAGTTCTTTATTTAACCTTTGGTATAGTTTTGCGGAGTAAATCTTGCTCTTGTTTCTTTCAGCATAAAACTCCAATATTTTGAAGAGTTTAATCTCGGCTCTATGCGACCATATTATCTTGCGCTTAGCCATTTCGAAATTTTTTTATCTAAGAGTTCATGCTCAATATATAGACCTTGTTCAATCTCTTTCTTCGATTCAATGATTTCGTTTCTTTGTTCTGCCGTAAGAGTAATAACCTCTGTTTCGATTTTTGAATCGAGAATAGTCTTGATAGCCTTGAGAAATGATATGTCATTAATCTCTGCAATCCTATGAATCAACACTTTCTTTAATTCAATCGTTGTCATGATAAATCTTCTTTTTTTACAAAAATACAAATATTTTCATGTCAAGTAAAAATAATTGTTTGCATTCATCATGCAATTATTGCCAACGGTTTTGTGATTGGAAATGTTGGGGAGTTAAAAACCGAATATCTGTTCTATGCTAAACTTTTACTTATGACTTTGGCGTAAGAGCGAACCGTATCAGTCGAGTGGGGGGCTATGTGGTTTTATTATTTTCAATTATTGTGTACAATCAATCATATCATCTAATAACAATAATGTATCACGCTTAGACATATATTAAATCTGAATCAATTGATTTTAAGTATTTTTCTTTAATTCCTTTTTTTGAAACTAGATCCACCTTAAATCCAACAATAGTTTCCAACTCTTCGGCTAAATCGATAAATCTTACACCAATTTTATCAGAAAACTCTACAAGGATATCCAAATCACTGGAGTCATTTTGTTCTCTGCGAGAATAAGAACCAAAAATTGCCATTGATTTAATGGGATAGTCTTGAAATAATCTGCTTTTATGGCTACTCAAAGTATTTTTTATTTCTTGTAATGTTCTCATAGCCCCCAAATACCACTTTTATTCAACCAGAAATAATCATTATACCGAATTTTGAATTGCTAGAGTGGTTGCCATTAGTGTTGTACACTGGCTTTTTATTCATCCTTTAATAGAGTCTCAACTTGCTTTTGTAAGATTGGAAGTTGTTTTGAGATTATGCCCCAAATAATTACATCATCAATTCTGTCATAACCATGAATTACCCAATTTCGCAAATCAACTATTTTTCTTGCATCTTCAATCGGGAAATTAGAATCTATTTTCAGAATGCGACTAGCTGTTTCACCAATTATTTCAAACTCTCGCTCAATTCCTCGCTTAAGGAGTTTGTTGGTTTTATATGTATTAAAATCTCTGTTATCGCCAAGGTATTCATAAATAGAATCTATCGAGGTTTTAATGTCGAACAAGAACTTTTGTATTTCAAGTTACATAAATCAGCTGTTTAGTTTGTTCTATACCTTTTATGAAATATGGGTTCGAAAGAGAGTTTTCAGTTAGCAAGTCAATTCTACGTTTAAATAAGTCCTGTAATTTGTAATGTAAATCAAAATAGTTTTCGGTGTATTGTTCGATTGATAAATTGTCAAAAGAGATTAAAAGGTCAATGTCGCTGCTATCATTGAATTTGTCGGTACATACAGAGCCAAATGCGTACATTGTCCTTACCTTGTAAATTTCACAAAGTTTCTTTAAATCAACTATCCTATCAATTAGTATCTTATTCATTTCATCAACTTGAACTTGAGCCAAATGTACAACAATTATTCTATTTTATTTGCTTATGTCTTAGAATGCCGAGCGGGGGGGGCTACTTCAAAATGTAAATCTATAATGTATCTCGGACACAACGGCAATATGTTCTGTTAGTCACACCACCATCAGTACTGGAAAGTTCAATTTGTTGTCCAATGTTAAAATTAACTGCATAATAGTAATAATATGGTCCACCCCAAGCACCATCTTCTACATGACCAAGAGTGCGACTCCAGTAATACGGATAACCAAGACTACTATAATAATATGTATTAAATCCACCTATTTCTTCTTTTTTACCAAACATTTTTGCTAATTCTGTTATTGTAGGTAATCGCCAATTTGTGTAACCGCTTAAAACGGAATTTTCGCAATAAGAGTTTGCTTCTTCCCAAGTAGGATCATTTACCACGTTGTTATCACTAGAGTCTATCATTATGTTATCTAATGTATAAAAAGAAAGTGGCTTTGAATCAATGAGCAAGGTTTGAAAATTGAGTTCATTCCCATAAAATGTACCGAACTTATTCAATGAATAAGCTCGAACAAAATATGTAGTGTTCTTCTGTAAGTTGGTCAGACTTGCAGTGAAACTTCCTTCTTGAGGATTATCCACAGTAATAATGTAGCCACCATTTGTCGAAATCCGTTTTCCAATTATTTTAAAATCATTTGTTGTAGGATGGCTCGTTGTCGAATAACAAATGCCATTTTCATAAGGATAGGCATAAGCATAAGCATTTCTGTTGGAAATAATATCCAAATTTCCAGCAACTACGGCAGAAGTGGTCTTAATATCAGTAACTTCTATTGTTTTAATATTACCCTCAAGATACTTTTCTTCATTTTCTACACAAGAAAAACATAAAAGTGAAATTGCACAACATAACAAATATTTTCTCATAATAGTAATTAATTTATTATACCACCTATGCCAATTCCGATACCCCAAATGAATGTCCATCTGCTTTCGCTATCACGAAAATAACCTCCGTTAAGACTCAGTGTCATACCTGTTGCACTTATAAGATTGAACCCTGCAAGATACGACCAATCACATCTCATAGAATTTGGGTCTTTATAGAAAAAATGACCTTCATTTGTATTTTGCATTTCAGACTTTTCCATTTCTACTGTACCATAGTTTGCAGATAAAAATAAACTTTTAAAGGGATATATTTTAACTCCTATTGCTCCTCGGAAGCCAGCATATTTTTCTAAATCTAAACCATAGGTGCCTTGCCAACCAAATCCAAAAATATTACCGTGCCTCCCTTCTAAAGTTATTCCTATTACCTTACCGTAAACAGTACCACCCACCCCATTAAAATATATTTGATTGGAATACTTGCAATAGAGACTCTCTTCACATTTTCTTTGGCGTTCTTCTGCTTTCTTCCGATATTGTTCCTGTTTTTGTCTTTGCTCTTCTTCTTCTCTTTTCTGAATTTGTTCCTTTCTTTGCTCATCTTTATCATCGCATAATATTTCATCGGGAAAAAGAAGGCTGTTTCTTATCTCTTCTCTCGCAAAATTTCGTGGGAATAAAATGAGTACATAGTAAACATTTCTCACAGCATCAAAATTTTGTCGTTTGATTTTGAATTGTACTGATCTACCTTTGATTTTAAGTTTTTCTAATCCATTTATCAGTACTTCATTGTAAGTGGCATCTTCCATTTGCGTACCGTTTATTTCTACAATAAATGTTTTAATAGCTTCTGCTTCAGCCTTATTTTTTGCTATTGCAAGATTGCTATCAAAACCAAGCCCCGTCACATATACGAAATTATTGTCTTTACATTCAGGGGTTTTGCTAACCCAACATGGTGTTTGTGCATGTAAATCAATTAAAATAAAAAGCGAAAAATAGATTAAAATGCTATTTCCTAAAATTTTACTACTCATAATACTTTTATTTTATTCTTTAATTTTTAAATTGCTGGTATTTACAAACACTACCACTCTTGCATCATATATTCCATCATTAGGTGGGGCTCGATGTTTTGAGAAACTTTGATTAGAATCAATTTCATAAACCATATCGGACACATCATATTTTTTTAATTTTGGGTGTTGAAACAATTTTCTTTCGGCATCCTCTTTTGCATTTTTCCATGCCCATGTTGAATCTATCTTACCATAAGCTTCACCTATTTCACAAATTTTTTCAGATAAAATTTGAGGAGTTTCTTTTTTCTTTCCTGATTTTTCTTGTTTTTTTTGTACATCTTTAATAATCTTGTCATCATATTTTATTGTAGGCAAAATAACATTTTTAGGAGTATCTTCAGGGGTATCAACAACTGCAAGACTATCAACTGTTAGCGTTTTAATCGGTTGTTTATTTGTTATATATTCTGTAATAACAAAAATGCTTACTATTATTCCCAAAATAACACTTATACCAACAATAAGCTTCCAACCTTTTTTCAAAAGGGATAGAATTCCTTTTTCTGTTTGTTTATTGCTTTCCTGTGGCGTTATATTTTCCACTTTTTTGTTGCCCATTACCATATCACCATCAGAATAGACATCTCTACCTGCAATAATGTTTTTGGATTTATCAATTTTTATGAAGCTCATTATTTCATGTCTTTATTTTCAGTGCTCTTCATTTGCACTTTTTTTTAATGAACGCTAACTTGTTTACACCCACACCAAAGGTTTGTTTATACCCCTAAATCATGGATGTTAAAACACATCCTGTTTGTTTAACTTTTTTCTCAAACTTAGTAATTTATTCTAAATTATCAAAAAGCAATTTTGCCTTTTTTGGGATTTTAAAAAACAACCATATTCTATATTATATCAAATTGGAGATGAAAAAAACAAAAGTGTCTGCTCCTTTTGTGTTTTTGCTTTGCTGGGGAATTTTAATTTGGTATTGGTGCGGTCTAAGACCGCTATTTAATTACGATGAAGTTACGCTTCGCTAAACTTCGACGAGCGGGGGTCGTCTACTCGATTAGGGGTTCGTACTTATTTATTTTAATCCATTATCTATATGAAAAATCTCCATGATTAAGTAATTCAAAATCTGTTAATTCTGAAATATAGAACATTTGAGTATTAAAATAATCTAATTTTTCACCTGAATTAAATTTTGCAGACTCGTTAATCTTAATATATTCGCCCATATCATTGAGCATTTCCTTAATCTCACCGTCAGACCAATCACCTTTTTTACCTTCAAGTAATAAAGTCACATGAATACTTTGAGTTTTTATCTCTTTAAACTGAGGCAAATAATTAATAACGCAAGTAGCTTTCTTGGAATATTCTAACTCATACATATCAACAAATCCAATTTCAAATTGGCCCTGACTTGTTTTTAATTTAAATTTCATAACCCTTTTGTTTTGTTAGCGGTTGTTTTCAAATATTTACTTGTTGCATTCGCAATTTTCTTTTACAAAAGCTTCACACTCTTCAAGTGTTCCGTTAAAAACACAATCCATTAAACCGTGGGGTTTATCTGGAGGACAAATTATTTTACAATTTTTGTAAGGAGGTTTTAAACCATAAACATTCTGGTTTACATAAACCCCACATAAGTTCTTAGGAATTCCAACATTTATCATAATCTTAATATTTATTTTTTATTTATATTATTGACTTTATAAAAAGTTTATTTTTTATATATTTCTTATTTTTTGTGACTTATCAAGTCGCCTATGAAACAGTGAAGCCAAGGTCATAATATCTAATGCATTATTTTCCGTTATTTCCTCAACTCTGGCTGGCGGAGCCGTACTCGATTGTGTGTAGTACTTTTATTTGTCATTTAATGGTTTTAACGATAAATCATCAATAATTTCATATTCCTTGTCACCCCAATGTGAATCGCCAGGTAAAGGTGGTATTGCTAACCAATGTGTAACTTCGTTTTTTTCAAATCTTGTTTTCTTTGGGAACAACTCGCCTCTTTGATTTTTAATGATAACATTTAATGTTTCAGACAATTCATTAATAGATTTGTAATCACTTACTATTAATGAAATTAATTCAAACAAGCCAACTAGGGCATTATCTACTTTTTCCTTATTTAATTGTTTCCCATTATGAATAAAATCATTTCTTGTCTTTCTTGCTAAATTCAATAATTTGTAAACTTCAATTGGAATAAAACCCTTCTGAAACAATGCTTCAATCCTTGTTGAAGTAGTCCATGTTCTAAAATCCTTTAGAAAGGTTTT
The DNA here is from genome assembly GCA_013141385.1 of Bacteroidales bacterium. Taxonomy (NCBI): domain Bacteria; kingdom Pseudomonadati; phylum Bacteroidota; class Bacteroidia; order Bacteroidales; species Bacteroidales bacterium. The sequence continues at coordinate 64,559 of JABFRB010000045.1, forward strand.
TCTTCCTTCAATTATACCATCGATTTCTTTGTCAACAATTTCCTTTTCCCAAATCTGATTTATTAGTTGTTCAATAGATGTCCATAAAAACACTAAACTTTCCGACCATTGATTGCTAACATAGTTTGATGTGCCATCTAATAGCATATTTGGTGAAAGATTTGGGATCTTATCAAATATAGATTTCCCATTTTTATATGCTTTATGGATTTCATCTATTGAAATTGAAACAGGATTTAATAAAAGTATTGAATCCATTGTTCCAACAAGTTTTGTCCTAATGGATTTATGAAAACCTGCAATTAATCCAGTACTTCCTCCATGAATCTTAATATATCCATCTAAAGTTAAAAATCCATATGAAATATTGTCGGGTTGGACAGATTCTGAATAGATTCCTCCTAATAAGAGTATTCCTAATGTCTGATTGAACTTATCTAATGAGTTTTCTTTTGTTGAAAAAACTTTTGTTGCTGGCAAAACAAGGCTTCCATCGAATCCAATCCCAAGAGAAAAAGGAGCTAATCCAATATCAATAAATGTTGACATACGATTAAGTTTGACATAGTCATATTCTTTTCCATTTATCTCTTCGATAGTTGGATTCCAATTATCAGTTTCTCTTTCTATTATTCTGAAAGGGTTACAATTCCCGATAATTATTGGTACATGATTATTGTCTCTCATCCTCTTAGTATTACACACAACTCGTTTATTTATGCATTATAAGTACATATATAAACCCATATTGGAATGTATTGTGTACCTTTTGGTAATCTTTATCAAAACTAACATTTTTCCTTGAATAATTAAACAGAATTACACCCTTTTGCACATTTCCACGGAATCAAAAATGTGAACCCCCGATGAAATCGAAGGAATAGCCCGTAGCTCAATCCTGTATCACACCACACCATAGCTATTCCTTCGGGAGATTTGCCTAATCATGGGGGAATATAGCTTTTTCACCACCAACCATGCGCCAATCAAACCCAATCCCGTTTCGCTTTACGATGTGTTGGAGTAATTCCGCCCTAAACCCATCGGGTTAATGCTGGAATACTCGCTATTCAGGGATAATTAGGAATGATTCTCTGGTGGTTATATTGCTATTCTCCTTGTATTGGTAAAGATCATCCATGTATCGGAACAAAACATCCATGTATTGGAACAAAACATCCTTGTATCGGAACAAAACATGCTTGTATCGGAACAAAACATGCTTGTATCGGAACAAAACATCCATGTATCGGAACAAAACATCCATGTATCGGAACAAAACATCCTTGCATTGGAACAAAACATCCTTGTATTGGTAAAGAACATCCATGTATTGGTAAAGAACATCCTTGTATTGGTAGAGATCATCATTGTTTTGGTAAAGAACATCCTTGCATTGGTAGGGATCATCCTTGTATCGGTAGGGATCGTCTTTTTTTTGGTAAAGATTTTCTCCAGCTAGGGATGAAATTGTATGCACTTATATCTTCCGCCTTCTAAACTCACCCAAATACAATTCCATCCCGATGGGATTTAAAGAGGTGGAGGTGTGATTTTGGATTTACCGATATATTGTCCCTACGGGACAGCACCGATAGGGTTGATAGAAGTAGTAATAGTTCTATTCCTATGAAAAATAACCCCAACCCTTTGAAAATAAAAACCCCAACCCCTTAAATTAAGGGGCTATAACAGATTTCCTTATAGGAGTAAGTATTCTTTCAACCCATTCACCAGAAATCAATCCCATTACAACGCTCAATTAGCCCTCCTTCTTAAGGAGGGTTGGGAGGTTTTATGTATAACATGGTTTTACAGAGTGTTTCCTCTTCTTCCTTTCGGTGTAAATGGGTGTTTGCTTTGTGTTTTTTGTGGAATAGCTATTACATAAAGGGTGTTAATCCCTATCGCAAAATGCGATATATTGCTAGGACGATCAAACCCCAACCCCTTGAAAAGGGGCTATAACAGAGTTGTACAGGAGGTTTCTCTTTCTCTATTAGGAATGGGTTGGAAAGGTAATTTTAATATAACAGATACTACAGCTCCACTCTTTATTTCCCGAAAGCATAGTTAACGCAACGCCCAATTAGCCCTCCTTCTTAAGGAGGGTTGAGAGTTTTTTTTAAAATTTACCCCCTGCCCCCTAAAAATAGGGGGTAAAACAGATTTTTGTAAAAGCATGAATTATTTTTCAACCCATTCACCAGAAATCAATCCCATTACAACGCCCAATTAGCCCTACTTGTTTAAGGAGGGTTGGGAGGTTTCTTTGTGGAATAGCTATTACACAAAGGGTGTTAGTCCTTATCGCAAAATGCGATATAATGCTAGAATGAATAAAACTCCAATCCCTTAAAAATAAAAACTCCAAGAGGCTGTCGTAAAAGTCCTCTGTGGAACTCTGTGTAATTATTAAAACATTGTTACACGGAGGATCACGGAGAAATCACAGAGATGCACAGAGAGAAAAGAGAGTTGTTTTTAGACTTTTGAGATACCCTCCTATAACAGGGTGATACGGTGGCTTCTTCTTCCTTTCGGTGTAAATGGGTGTTTACTTTGTGTTTTTTGTGGAATAGCAATTACACAAGGGGTGTTAGTACCTATCGCAAAATGCGATATAATGCTAGAATGAATAAAACCCCAATTCCTTAAAAATAAAAACCCCAAGAGGCTGTCGTAAAAGTCCTCTGTGGAACTTTTAAATATTGTTACACGGAGGATCACGGAGAAATCACAGAGATGCACAGAGAGAAAGGAGAGTTGTTTTTAGACTTTTGAGATACCCTCCTATAACAGGGTGATACGGTGGTTTCCTCTTCTTCCTTTCGGTGTAAATGGGTGTTTGCTTTGTGTTTTTGTGATTTCTTTGTGTTTTTTGTGGAATAGTTATTACATAAAGGGTGTTAGTACCTATCGCAAAATGCGATATAATAGCAAATGGGTGTTGCTAGATGAATAAAATCCCAATCCCTTTGAAAATAAAAACCCCAATCCCTTAAATTAAGGGGCAATAACAGATACTACAACATTACTCTTTATTTCCCAAAATCATTGTTAACGCAACGCTCAATTAGCCCTCCTTCTTAAGGAGGGTTGGGAGGTTTCTTCTTCTTCTTTTTTGTGGAATAGCTATTGCATAAAGGGTGTTAGTCCTTATCGCAAAATGCGATATAATGCTAGGACGATCAAACCCCAACCCCTTGAAAAGGGGCTATAACAGAGTTGTACAGGAGGTTTCTCTTTCTCTATTAAGGGAGGTAAATTAATTAACGGATAAAATTCTACTCTAAATAACAACAATCATAACAAACCCAATGCGCTGTTATACCCCCTTTTTTTAAGGGGGAAGGGGGTTTTTTTCTTGGGACGAATAAACCAAAATCCTTTCTTAAAAGTTTAGGAGTACTAATAAAAAGAGGGTGTCTCAAAAGTCCGAGACACCCTCTCATGTATAGTCGTTACAGATTGCATTCAATGGAATTAACCATTGAGGAGCATTAAATCTTTCTCTTTAGTACTTTTTTCATTGCAAAGTAAAACATAATACCCCCGAAAATAAGCATGAATACACCCATCCATAAATTGATATTGATGGTTAGTGATTTAGCGTACATCTCAGAGTCTGAATTTGTGAATAATCCGTAGATGCTAAGAATAAATCCAAAGATTGTAAACATTAGCCCTATTGGAAATCTAATATCAAGTCCCATAATATTTTCCTCCTACCAAAAGATTATACTTAAAATAACACAAATAATACCTACAATCGATGCCAATACTACAGGCCGATTGTACCACTCCTTAACAATAACTTTACTGCGAGGAGTCATTGAGTAGACCAAACCGATGAGCTCATCATCAGATTTAATCTTTTTAGTTATTAGTGATAGAATAACTGTTAGTGATGCGCTTGTGGTGAATGCAAATATAGCAGTCCAGAAGTTTTGAGCCATCTCAACGGGATATGTATGAACTACACCTATCCAACCACCCTTAACTAAGGTAGTTGCTCCTTCGGGTACTGTTAAACCGTGATGCAATAATGCAACCAAGAAACCTGCTAGTAAGCCTGTGAAGGCTGCATGACCAGTGGTGCGTTTCCAGAACATTCCTAGGAATATTACAGCGAATAATGGCGCATTAATCATTGAGAATATTGTTTGAAGGAAGTCCATGATGTTACCGAACAATCCTGCTAGGTAAGCTGCTGCAATGCTAACAACAACCCCAAAGATTGTAGCCAAACGACCAACTTTTAGGTAATGTTTATCATCAGCATCTTTATTGCCAGTTGCTGGGCGAATGTAGCTTTGGTAGATATCGTAGGTCCAAACTGTATTAAATGCTGAAACATTTCCTGCCATACCAGACATAAAGGATGCAAGCAATGCAGTAATACCAAGCCCTAATACTCCAGTGGGTAGATATTGCTTTAAAAGCATAATGATTGTAAGGTCGTAGTTGGCTTTCCCGTCTACCATAATTGAAAAACCAGTCGTAGGATCGTTCATTAATACTAAGGCTACAATACCGGGAACTATAATGAGGAAAGGGATAAACATCTTAGGAATGGCACCAATCAAAGGAGTTTTCCTTGCTGCGTTGATTGATTCTGCGGCCATGGCACGTTGTACGATAAGAAAGTTGGTACACCAGTAACCAAACGAAAGAACAAAACCTAAACCAGCAGCAATGCCATACCATTCAACACCAAGCGGATTTGATTTTGCTGCACCTGTATATTTCCATGTTGTAGTAAATGTATCGGCAGCATACCCTTTGGCAGAAACAATTGGTGCAAGGCTATGCTCTAAGCCTGACCAGCCTCCAACCTGTTTTAAACTTAAAAAAACGATAGGTAATAGCCCAATAACAATAATGAAAAATTGTAGAACCTCATTGTAAATAGCCGATGAAAGTCCACCAAGGTATGTGTAACCCAAAACGATTACAGCTGATAACATAAGGCTTAAATGAAAATTCCAACCTAATACTGTTTCCATTAAAAGTGCTAATGCGTACATTGATATACCAGATGCGAGAATGGTCATTACTGCAAATAGAATGGCGTTTAGTCCTCGTGTTTTCTCATCATACCTAAGTTTTAAGTATTCAGGTACCGATCTTGCTTTTGAGCCATAGTAAAAAGGCATCATAAATAATGCAAGGAATATCATTGCAGGGATAGCTCCAATCCAATAGAAATGCGTGGTTAACATCCCGTATTTTGCACCAGAACCGGTCATTCCCATAACCTCTAATGCACCAAGGTTTGTTGATATAAATGCAAGTCCTGCAACCCATGCTGGCATAGAGCGCCCAGCCTCAAGAAAGGCTGATGCCGATTTCATATACTTTTTAAGTGCCCAACCAATACCCAGAACGAAAATAAAGTATATCAACATAATGGCGTAATCGATCCAACCTAGTTCAAATTTTAGTCCCATGATTTTTATTGATTTCTAATTAGTAATTTGCTTCAAATTAAATTTTTGAAGATAGAAAAAAGATGTTTTGAAAAAAAGAACCAGCACAGTTTTTTATAATAAGTATTTTATCTTTTAAAAATAATTTTGAAGTTTTAGTTTTTAATTACCTCTAATCAATATTCAATATTCTTCTTTTTTAGCATATTATACTATTGAATTAAATGTCGAAAAAATCTAAAATTTAAAAAGTGTAACGTTTTCTTGTATCTGAAAGGCTTCCTTTTTATATACTTTTGATGCTACATTACAATATAATATATATATTTAGTTGGCTTTATTTTAATCATTAAACATCTTACTTCTGAAGTAATTATTATGAGGTTGAAAATTTATCTGTTTGGCATTTTAATAATAATTCTATTGGGGGATAAAGCATCTGCTCAGAGTTTTGGTTTACCTGGAATTCATAATTTTAACCGATCAGAATATTTGGGAGGAACACAGAACTGGTCTGTTGCCCAAGCACCTAATGGTATGATATATTTTGGAAATAATAATGGTCTCATTGAATATGATGGTGCTCATTGGAATGTATATAATGATATGGGTATAGTAAACCGTTCATTGTGTATTGATGGAAAGCGAATCTATGTTGGTGGATTTAATAAATTAGGATATTACGAGGAAGAAACTGAGGGAATACTTAAATACCATTCATTAATTCCTCTGCTTAATAATCGTATTAATGATTTTGACGAAATCTGGCGCATACATAAAACTAGTTTCGGCATTGTGTTCCAATCGTTCAAGGCAATTTTTATTTACAACCAGGAAAAAATGGATATTGTATACCCAAGATCTAAGTTTCATTTTTCCTATTATGTTAATGGAATCCTTTGGGTATACGATGAAGTGCAAGGGTTAATGCAATGCAGAGAAGGTAAAGTCCGACAGATTCCTGAAGGGTCTACATTTGCCGGAACACAGATTTGGAACATTCTTCCGCTAAATGATGATCAGGTAATCATTGGAACTGCAAAAAACGGAGTCTTCAAATATGACGGAGAAAAACTTTCTGTTTGGAACAAACCAGTTAACACATTGCTTAAAAAGTACCAAATATTTTCTGGTGCCCTGATAGATAAAAAGTATTTTGCTTTCGGAACGATTCAAAACGGACTTATAGTTTCAGACACTACTGGCAACGTAATATATGAAATTAATAAAGAGCGTGGACTATCTAACAACACTGTGTTATGTGTTGGAAGTGATCAAGTAGGAAACATTTGGTTGGGATTAGATAATGGTATTTCAATAATACATTTTAATTCTTCATTGACTTATATACAGAACTATTTTAATATTGGTTCCGGATACTCTTCTGCTCGATTTGGTAACAAACTTTATTTGGGAACAAATCAGGGTCTTTTTTATATTCTATGGAGTGACTTCATCAATCCTCTTAAGAAAAAAGAAGATTTTCATTTGATTGAAGGTACGGAGGGACAAGTTTGGTCGCTTGCTATTATTGACAATACGCTCCTATGTGGACATAATTTTGGTGTTTTTCAGATTCTAGATAAAGTAGCTGTAAAAATATCATCTGTATCCGGAGGATGGAATATCATTAAGTTAAACAGGAAAGAACCTTTTCTTCTTATTGGCAACTACTCTGGGATATCAGTATTAAAGCGAGAAGGATTAATGTGGTCTTACAGAAATGAGTTATCAGGTTATGACCAATCATCACACTATCTTGAAGAAGATTCAAAGGGATATATTTGGGTTAGCCATGGGTATAAAGGCCTTTTTCGATTAAAACTTGATGCTGATTTACAACGTGTTATCGATTTGCATTTTTATGACAGTAAAAGTGGGCTTCCTTCTGATCTGGGTAATACAATTTTTAAATTAAAATCAGGAATAGTGGTTGGAACTCGCAATGGGATATTCAAATACAATTGGTCCAATGATAAATTTGAACAAGATTTGCAATTCAATCAACTGATACCTGACTTAAAACAAATTGACTACATAAATCAGGATAATGCTAATAATGTTTGGTATTATAATAATCAACAACCAGGTGTTTTACGTTTTCAGGAGGATGGTACCTATAAAAATATTTCTGCACCATTTGTTGAACTCTCACGGATGCTCATCCCTTCCTATGGTCATATTAATGCATTGAATATCAATGATGTAATAATTGGGTTAGAAGGTGGCTTTGCTCATTACAATTCAAGGCAATTAAAGAATTATAGTTTTTTACCAATTCTTTATATAAATAAATTACAATCAAGTGATACATCAGAGGGTACATATCGCTTTAATAGTACATATAATCAACAAATAGTTGTACCTAAGTTTAAATTCATAAATAATAGGATATCGATTACTTTTGCTGCTAACCAATTTACACAACAAGAAGTATTATTTCAGTTCAAATTGGAAGATTTTGATGAAGAATGGTCATCATGGTCGTTAAAAAATTCTAAAGAATATACAAACTTACCAGATGGTCACTATATCTTTAAACTTAAAGCTCTTACAATTCAAGGTATAGCAACTCCTACTCTTAGCTACCAATTTCATATTCTTTCTCCTTGGTATAGAACTATTTATGCATGGTCTATATATTTTCTAATAATAGTTTCTATCCTGTATTTATCCTATAGATTTTTTTTAACAAGTATTGAAAAATCTAGGTTAAAGGAAAAAGAAGCACAGAAAGAAAAATATAAACAACGCGAACAACTCCTTAAGGAGGACGCACTGATTACAGAGAAAGAAATGATTAGATTGAGAAATGAAAAACTTAATCTAGAAATGATTCATAAGGAAAAGGAACTTGCCAACTCTTCTATGCTCATTATTCAAAAGAATGAAATCCTCCATAAATTAAAGAATGACCTCAATAAAATAAAAAACACCCTAAATGATGATACTCTGAAAAATTATGTAACTTCAACTTTAAAAAGGATTGGTAAAGAAATCGATAATGAGAAACAATGGCAAGTCTTTAATATGCACGTAGAGCAAGTACATGAAGATTTATTCAAAAAACTTAAAGTACGATACCCTGATCTTACGCCTCGTGAATTAAGTTTATGTGCATACCTAAGAATGAATATTTCCAGTAAAGAAATAGCAATATTGATGAATATCAGTACTCGTGGCGTTGAAATAAGTCGTTATCGGATACGTAAAAAATTAGGACTTGATAGAAATGCCAATCTAACTGATTTTATGATGACACTTTAGCTATTACATTTGTTATAGTTGTCAATTTAAATACGCTTAAAACCAGTTTAATCCATTCTTTTTCATCTGTTTATTTTGTTTCAGACGGTTGAAATTTAATTTCTTGTAATGCATTAGTAATTAAAAAATTCATTTTATCCACTTGGTTTCAATATTTGTTATAATCAAAAAATTATACAAGTATAAATGTTCTACTTCTAAATTGTTTATCAAGCTCTTTTTTTTCATTTAGAATTAAGAATCTTAGTTGTAACTGATGTTGTGTTTTTAATTCAAATTCATTATTTATATATATATCATTTACAAATTTTTACAATGCATCATACGTTCTTTTGATGTATTTAAGATGTATAAGCAAACAAGTTGTTGTTGCATTTTTGATGTACTTTAATATTTATTAAACGAGTTCTGATAAGCTTAAATTACAATCGATTTCGAAATTGAAATAAATTGATAATTGAATTACTAAGCAAATTGTTAGTATAAGATCGATTTCGATTATTGAAGAAGTACTATGAATATTAAAATAGGAAAATGTAGTTATGGTGTTTTATTTGCTAGTATAGTTTTATCTTCTATGCTAAGCTGCAGTAATAAGGCGGAAGATGAAAATTCTAACAATCCTTCAGATATTGTGAAAACAGATGTGGTTTTCTGGCTAACAAATTCTGACCAGTCCGTATTATTCCAGAAACAAAATATAAGCTTGCTGTTTGAAACTAAAACCAATCAATTTCCGACTATTAATATTGATACAACACAGGTATATCAAACAATTGATGGGTTTGGATTTTGCTTAACAGGGGGTAGTGCAAATGTTATCAACCATTTACCTTTAGCTGAACGTGATGCTCTGATCGAAGAACTTTTTTCAACGGACAGCACTTTTATAGGTATCAGTTATATAAGAGTTAGTATTGGGGCTTCCGATCTCAGTTCCTCAGTTTTTTCTTACGATGATATGTACAATGGTCAAACAGATCTTGCTTTGAACAACTTCAGCCTTGAAAAGGACAAAACAGATTTAATACCAGTACTAAAACAAGCTCTTTTACATAACCCAGATTTAAAAATTCTAGGTTCTCCATGGTCTCCCCCTGCATGGATGAAAACTAATAATAGTTCTGTTGGAGGTAGTTTAAAACCAGAATATTACGATGTATATGCTCGTTATCTGGTAAAATATATTCAAAGTATGGAGGACGAAGGTATACATATTGATGCCATAACTCCTCAAAACGAGCCATTGAATCCCAATAACAACCCAAGTTTGTCAATGTCATCGGCTGAGCAAGCAAATTTTATTAAAAATAATCTTGGCCCTGCTTTCTTATCAGCAAATTTAACTACTAAAATAATAGTCTATGATCATAACTGTGATCACCCTGAATATCCCATTTATATATTAAACGATGCTAATGCTAGCCAATATATAGATGGCTCTGCATTTCATTTGTATGCTGGTGATATATCAGCCTTGTCACAAGTACATGATGCATTTCCAAGCAAAAGTGTATATTTTACTGAACAGTGGGTAGGTGGTGGTAGCGATTTTAAGGGTAATTTACAGTGGCATGTAAAAAACCTTATTATTGGGGCAATTTCAAATTGGAGTAAAAATGTTATTGAGTGGAATCTGGCATCTGATCCTAATTATCAACCACACACCAATGGAGGCTGCTCAACCTGTGAAGGAGCTTTAACGATCGGAGCCACAATTAAACGAAATGTATCATATTATATAATAGCTCACGCATCAAAATTTGTTCCTGCTGGTTCGGTTAGAATCTCAACTGATATTCCTACGAAGTTACCAAATGTAGCCTTTAAAACTCCTGCTGGCAAGAAAGTTCTCATTGTATTGAATGAGAATGCTGATTACCAAGCGTTCAATATCAAATTTAATGGACAAGAAGTTACAGTTACAATTAAGAATGGCTCCGTTGCAACCTTTATTTGGTAAAACTATGAAACGGAAATTATCCCCAAAAGGAACAAATATTTACTTTATTATAATCCAAAAATTTATCAGGATAATGCCTTACTCTATTGTACCATTTCATGAACAAATCCTAAATATATCTTTTAACTCAATTTTTACTAATTCACTAAAACCAACAAAAATGAAACACCTAACAAAGTACAGTTGGGGAATGATACTATTATTATTCATTTCTCTATTTTCAGCCTGTAAAGAGGATAATACTGAACCCGAGGTTATTTCGAGTTTCACTTATCAGGTTGATGCTGGCAACTATAAATTAGTTGCCTTCACGAGCGCAGCTCAAAATTTCAAAACTCTTTCGTGGGATTTCGGCGACGCATCTGCATTATCAACGGAGACAAACCCTTCCCACACTTATGCTGCAACAGGTACATATACTGTAAAACTAACTGCTACTTCACCTAAGGGTGCTACTGATGTGTATCAAGATGATATAGTTATTACAGACCCAAATGCAGAGCTTACCAAATTGGTCGGTGACGTTTCCAAAACGTGGAAATTGCTACGCGTAACTACTGGTGGTCGCTACCCTCTTGAAGTTGGTCCTTGGGATCATTCAACTATTTGGTGGGCAATGGGTAAGGGTAATGATGAACTCTCAAAACGACCATGTTTGTTGAATGATGAATGGACTTTTACTCGCAGTGGGTTAACATTACAATATGATCCTAAAGGCGATTACTGGGCAGAAGCTGGAATATATGCTAATCCTGGCAACGTTTGCGCAGCTACATCGTCAATGGTTGGAAAATATGGCGAAGATCTTTCAGCTTGGGGTGGCGGTACCTTTACTTTTGTGCTTACTCCTGGATCTCCAGAAACTCTTAAGGCTGTTGGAAAGGGTGCTTTTGTTGGTTTCTGTAAGTTGGGTAATGGTGCTGAAGTTTCAAACGGCACTTCTGTTGCAAACCCATTAGTTATACCTACATCGGTAACTTACAATGTTGTTAAACTGACTGATGGTGCTGTTGATACTCTAATTATTGAAGGTCAATATAAATGGGATGCTGGCGATGGTGGATACTGGAGATTTGTTCTGGTTCACTATGACAATTCTGCAGATGAACCTGCAATCCCTGGACCAAAACCAACCACAGGGTTCACATATACAATGAATGGACTTACTGTTACTTGTACAAATACAACAACTGATGGAGTTACTTATCTCTGGGATTTTGGCGATGGTGGAACTTCAACAGAACAAAGCCCAATACATACTTATTTAGCAGGTGGTCCATATACTATTAAGTTAATTGCTACAAATCCTAATGGTAGCACTAATGCTCAAAAGAGCGCATTTGTAACTGCAGATGTTCTAACTGATGCCTTGTTACAAGGTGGTGCTTGGAAGGTTCTTGCTGAAGAAATGAGCATTTTTGTGGGTCCGGGCTTAGGAGATGGTTCTTGGTGGGCTGTTCCAAAGAGTTACATGGTTAGTGGAACTGGAACCGATAACTGGACATGTATAACTGATGATGAGTTTAAATTCAGTGTAGGTGGCGTGTATACCTATGATACCAAAGGTAGTACCCGTAACGATGGCTATTTTGGTGGTACTAATGGTTGTATTGATGACGCAGGTATTGCTGCCAGCGGAAATGGTGCTGCATTTGGTTCTGCAAGCCATACTTACGCATTTACTCCAGCTGCTGGTAATGCTAAAGCAATTATTACTCTTACCAATGGTGCTGGAAAAGCTGCATTTCTTGGCTTCTATAAAGGATACAACGGTGTTGCAAGTGGTGTAAAAGGTGGAGAAAACTCAGATAAAACTGTCGCTCCTAATTTTGGTTCAGCAACTAATACCTATTCAGTAATGGGTTATGCTCATACAACTGCTAAAGATTATTTATTTGTATCAGTAGATGTATCAGCAGCTCACGATGGTGGTTCTGCTTGGTCGATTATTCTTGTAAGGTAATACGTTTTAGGTTGTTTTTATTTATTGAAATCAAGAGTGAGCGGGATGCTGCCTCGCTCTTGATTTCTTAGTTTGAGAACTTGTTTACAATAGTTTTAGTTCATTTAATCCAGTAAACATATTAGATGTGTTTACTTTTAAAGATGCTGTAACATTAAACCTTGAACACCTCTGAAAAATAGAATTCAGGTAATAAGATTGATTTAAAGAAGTTAGAATTTTTTAAAAAACTTCATTAGGTTTATCTTATTACATGATGATAACCGGGGAGTTAAAAATATCTTACAAACCTAAATAACCTTGCCATGAATCGATTATTAACACTACTCGTTTTTATTTCACTTTCATTATCCATAGTAGCTCAAAATAGAATTATTACTGGTAAAGTCCTCGATTCCAAGGGAAATAGTTTACCATATGTTACTGTTCAACTTGTGGGAACTACAAAAGGATCGGTAACTGATATAAATGGATTATACCAAATAGCCGCAGATGATGGAGTGCTCAAATTCAGCTTTATAGGATATTTATCGCAGGAAGTGAAAATAACCACTCAAAATACTATTGATGTGGTATTAGTTGAAGATACTAAAACCCTTGATGAGATAGTTGTTGTGGGTTATGGTACTCAACGAAAAAAGGATTTAACAACTGCCGTAGCAATTGTTGGTGAAAAAGAATTCAAAGATAGGCCCATTGTTTCAGCTACGCAAGCACTGCAGGGAAAAGCTGCTGGTGTTCAGGTTACTTCACCCTCGGGTAAACCTGGTGAGGGATTATCGGTAAGAGTTCGTGGAGCTACATCAGTATTAGCAGGTAACGAACCTCTTTACGTTGTTGATGGTGTGCCTACAACTGATATAAAAGGACTAAGCCCTTCAGATATTTCTTCTATGAGCGTTTTAAAAGATGCATCCTCTGCTGCTATATACGGAGCAAGAGCTGCTAATGGAGTTGTTCTGATTACTACAAAAAGAGGTAGTAATAATGCTCCAGTAGTTAGTTATAGTTCCTACATTGGCGTATCAAAGCTTCGTAAAACAATCGATGTACTTACCACAAAACAGTATAGAACATTGATGAATGAAATTGGACTTAGTGTTGATCCATCTGCAACAGGATATACTAATTGGGCTGATCAGACATTTGGAATGGGTCATACCCAATCCCATCAATTTTCTGCTTCAGGAGGTTCGGAAAAGTCGAAATACTTTTTTTCGATAGGCTATCTCAATGATCAGGGTATAGTAAAACCTGCCCAAATTGATAGATATACAGTAAGATTAAATCTAGATAACGAATTAAAACCTTGGTTAAAAGTTGGAACCAGTATCAATGTGTTGAATATTAATACTAAGAATACACCCGATAATGCAAGTTCAGGAAGAGGTGGTGTGATTATGAGCGCACTTAATACACCCCCATTTCTGAGTATTTACAAAAAAGATGGAAGTGGTTGGTTTGATCCTAATCCGTTTCAACCATCATGGGAAAATCCAGTAGCCTATATGGAAGGACCTGATCAATTAGCAATAGATAAACAACTGTTTGGAAACCTAAATATTGAAACCAGACTAGCAAAGGATCTATTCTTTAAATCTAGGGCTGGTGTTGATATCAGCAACCATCAGTGGGATTACTATCTAGACCCGTTCCGTACTAATTATGGTCGTCAGCAAAATGGAATTGGACAATCCGATAAATCCAACAGTAGTACTTTGTTATGGGAAAACACTCTTGATTATTCATACTCAATTGGTGAACATAAATTTTCTGGTCTTATTGGAAGTAGTATTCAGAAATATAAATACAATGATTCATACCTTACTGGCAATGACTTCCCTTCGGATGTATCTGTTAGAACCTTAAATGCTGCAAATACCATTTCAGGTAATACTGATATTCAGGCCTGGGCATTGGCATCATTTTTTGGACGAGCAACCTATAATTATAACAGTAAGTACTATCTCACTATGAGTATAAGGCGCGATGGATCTTCGAAGTTGGCTCATCACTGGGGAACTATGCCTTCGTTTTCGTTAGGTTGGCGCATTTCGTCCGAAGAGTTTATGAAGAACCTTTCAATCATTAATGATTTAAAAATACGTGCAGGTTGGGGTAAAAATGGAAATCAGGAGGGAATACCAAACTATGCGCGTTACGGTTTGGTAACATATTCTCGCGTTACCCCTACAAACCCTCTCTCGGGACCATCTTCATCGCAGACCACTTATGGGAATCCTAATTTAAAATGGGAAACAACAGCTCAATCAAATATAGGTTTTGATTTATCAATGTTCAAATCCAGAATTACTTTAAACTTTGATGCATATCACAAAAAAACAAATGATGTATTGCTCAATGTTCAGTTACCAAGCACTTTACCCATAACTACAATACAAACTAATGCTGGGAAGATTGAAAACAAAGGGATTGAGTTTAATCTTAGTACGGTAAATATTGACAAAAAAATTAAATGGAACACCAATTTTAATATTTCCTTTAACCGTAACAAGGTAATAGCCATTGAGTATACTCGTGTATATTATTTCGCAAAGATTTACAGTAATAACTCAGAAGTTTCCATTGTCAAAGCAGGTTTACCTCTTGGCTCATTTTTTGGATATGTTTCTGAAGGAGTCGATCCCCAAACAGGTAATCTAAAGTTTAAGGATATTAATATTAACGGCTATATCGATCCTGGGGATAGAACTGTTATTGGAAACGCACAACCCAAATTCACGTACGGGTTAACTAACAATATTTCATACGGTCGTTTTGACCTGAACATCTTCTTTCAGGGAAGTTATGGCAATGATATTTACAATGCAACTCGTATCGATCTGGAAGGAATGTTTGATAGTAAAAACCAATCCACTGCAGTTTTAAAACGATGGACTACGGTAGGTCAAATCACTGATGTTCCTCGTTCAAAGAATATGGATAATGTTCGAAACTCTACCCGTTTTGTAGAAGATGGTTCATACCTAAGACTTAAATCTTTAACTCTTTCATACAAGGCAATAGATAATAATCCCAAGATTAAAGCGATTAAAAGTCTTTCAGTTTATGTAACAGGACAGAACCTGCTCACCATCACCAAGTATAGCGGATTTGATCCCGAAGTAAATGCCTATGGCAGTAGCGCTGTTGAATTGGGTATAGATTATGGCACTTACCCTCAGGCACGATCAGTGATATTTGGCTTAAATGTTGAATTCTAAAAAACTACAGAGATGAAAAATATATTTGTAATATTGTTTTCGGCGCTCCTTACCTTAACGTTTACTTCTTGTGAAGAGTTTCTTGACGAACAGCCAGTTTCAAATGGTATAGCAGTTGAAAATACTAGTTCAGATTCTGTATTGTACAAATCAGCAAGTGAAGCCGAAGCTGCACTAGCAGGTGTTTATGGTGATTTCAGAAACGAGTACTTTGAACTCGATTGCTTTGTAAACGGTGATGCCCAATCAGATGATACTTATGCTGGAGCCGATAATCCTGCTAACTTTCAGATTGATGACTATGGTGTTGATGCAACAAACTCTAACGTAGGTCGCGATTGGAGATATTTATATTCAACAATCGGAAAAGCTAATTTGCTTATTGACAATGTAAATTTTGTTGCCGACCCATTACTTACCTCAGACCGTAAAAACCAGATCATTGCTGAAGCATCATTCATCAGGGCTTTTATGTATTTTCAAATGGTACAACTTTGGGGAGATGTTCCACTTGTACTCACATCAGTCAGAACTTTCAATCTTGACATTCTGCCTTTACTTTTTCCACCTAGAGCAACTAAGGCTGATGTTTATGCCCAGATAATAAAAGATCTAGAAACGGCATTGGCAGATGTGCCAGTTTCTGCTACCAACAAAAATTACATCACTAAGGGTGCTGTTAATGCAATGTTGGCTAAGGTTTATGCAACCATTGAACCCCACGATTGGAATAAGGTGTTACAGTACTGCAATGATGTTATTGCTGGGCCTTATCTACTTTTACCTCAATACGATCAGCTGTGGGATAATACCCATGAGAATTCCTCCGAATCCATTTTTGAAATCAACTACGAAGGAACAAACTCAAGTGGTAACTGGGGTGCAAGCATGTTTCGAGGACTGGACTGGAAGAAATTCAACATACCTTCAAACGACCTTGTAGCAGCTTTTGATGAGGAGAATGATGTAATAAGAAAGGCTTCATCTATTGTTTTTCTGAATGTTTCAGGAAAATGGTCTGATACCCATTGGCCTCAAACCAACTATCCATTTATTAACAAGTATCGTATCTTCACTTCACCTAGTCCACAAAACTACATTTTCATCCGTTTGGCTGATATTTTGCTATTGAAGGCCGAAGCAGAAAATGAACTTGGTAATACTTCTGCTGCCGCAGATCTGGTTAATCAGATAAGGAAACGTGTCAATTTGCCAAATACAACAGCAAACACCCAAGCGGCAATGCGCTTGGCAATTGAAAAGGAGCGAAGGCTTGAACTAGCATTCGAAGGACATCGTTGGTTTGACCTTAAACGAACTGGAAGGGCGATTGATGTAATAAATGGAGTAACCAATTTTGGTGGAGTTGTACAGAACTATGCACTTACCCAGAACAGGTTATTGTGGCCAGTGCCGCAATCGGAAATGGATAAGAATTCAAAACTCACGCAAAACCCCGGGTACTAATTAAGAATATTCAAAAAGGATGTTGCAATAAGTGAGTACAAATGTACCTAAATGGCTATTGTAACATCCTTTTTTTGCACATCCGAATGCATATCCACCTTTATGCCAAAGCAATACTATGAACTATAATTTCAAATAAAAAGAAGATGAAAAAGATATCGGAAGTTTTAAACCGCAATATATATGTTTTGCAAAAAAAATATTTGACACTACTATTAATTTTATTTTTCTTGGTTTTGCTTCAGGCATGTAAGAATTCACAACTTTACAAAGATCCAAAAATTAAGATTGAAGATAGGATTGAGAACCTAATCAGCCAAATGACTCTTGATGAGAAATTGGAACAATTGGCTGGAATCGGTGGAAACTATTTCGATACCAAAGAAAATGAAAGACTTGGAATACCAGCATTTAGAATGACCGATGGACCACATGGTGTACGATGGTTGAGGGCTACATCATTTCCTTGTGGAGTTGCCATTGCAGCTACATGGGATACTGCTTTGGTTGCAAAATATGCTGGAGCATTAGCGGTTGAGACAAAAGCAAGAGGTCGTAACTATTTGCTTGGGCCATGTGTAAATATTCACCGTTTGGCAATTGGAGGAAGAAATTTTGAAAGTTATGGCGAAGACCCTTGGCTTACTTCACGCTTAGCAGTTAGCTACGTTAAAGCACTTCAATACAATCATGTAATTCCCAGTATAAAACATTTTGCGCTTAATAATCAAGAGTGGTATCGTACTGAAGTTAACGTAACTGTTGACGAACGTACCATGCGTGAAATATACTTACCCTCATTTGAAGCAGCGGTTAAAGAAGCCGATGTTTGGACTGTAATGTCGGCTTATAACAAGGTAAACGGATGGTGGTGTAGTGAGAACAAAGAATTACTAACTGATATTCTAAAAAACGATTGGGGATTTAAGGGTTTAGTAGTTTCCGATTGGGTTTCAACCCATTCAACCGAATTTGCCGCAAACAACGGGCTAGATATAGAGATGCCAACTGGCGATGTTTTTGCCGCTGATAAACTAAAAAAGTTACTTAATGAAGGAAAAATCAGCGAGAAAACAATCGATGATAAGGTTCATCGCATCCTTAGAGTTAAATTTCTTGCCGGACTATTTGATAATACAGTAATACCTGATACCATGGTGTTAACCAGTGACAACCACAAACAACTTGCGCTTGAAGTAGCGAAAGAAAGTATTGTACTTCTTAAAAATCAGAATGATCTACTTCCACTCGATTTGAGCAAATTACACAAAATTGCTGTGATAGGGCCAAATGCTACTGAAATGAACACTGGTGGTGGAAGTTCAAGGGTAAATCCATTTTATGCAGTTTCTCCTCTCCAAGGAATCAAAAATCTAGTGGGAAAAAATATAGAAATCATGTTTGCTCAGGGCGATGTAATGACATCAACTCCACTTGAACCTATCAATGAATTTTTTTTCAAACCTACCACTGGAATTGGAAATGGACTTACTGGAGAATATTTCAGCAATAAAGAGTTGTTGGGAGCACCAATATTGACCAGAACTGATAGTAAGTTGAGTTTTATTTGGAATGATAAGGCTCCTGCACCTAATATGAGTAACGATAATTTTTCTATTCGCTGGACTGGCATATTGACACCTCCGGTTACCAGAAAATATGCATTTTATACTGCTAGTGATGATGGGGTAAGATTATTCTTGGATGGTAGAAAAATAATAGATAACTGGAAGGATCATGGAACAACCATTGATACAGCCTATATAAACCTTGAAGCCGGCAAACCATACGATATTAAGGTTGAGTACTACGAAAACGCAGGAAGTGAAGCCTTGATTCTGGGATGGGATCTACCTATAGATAGATGCCAAAATAAATTGATAACCGAAGCAGTTAAAGCAGCCAAAAGCAGCGATGTAGCCATAATTTTTGCAGGCTCTTCAGAATTCATCGAGAGTGAAGGTTTTGATCGTAAGGATGGTCTAGCTCTTTCTGGTCAACAAAATGAGTTGATAAAAGCGGTATCAGAAGCAAATTCCAAAACAATAGTTGTATTAAATACTGGCACATCAGTAATAACTAAATCGTGGTTAAATAGCGTTCCTGCTTTACTTGAAACTTTCTTTTCTGGTCAAGAAGGAGGAAATGCAATCGCTCAGGTTCTATTTGGAATGCATAATCCATCTGCTAAACTTCCTTTTTCATTTATCAGTGATTATGATCAGTCACCTGCATTTAAGGGGTATATG
Organism: Bacteroidales bacterium; assembly: GCA_013141385.1. Classification (NCBI taxonomy): domain Bacteria; kingdom Pseudomonadati; phylum Bacteroidota; class Bacteroidia; order Bacteroidales; species Bacteroidales bacterium. The sequence continues at coordinate 84,124 of JABFRB010000045.1, forward strand.
GATAAAAAATTTGAATCCTCTTACTCTGAAGGAATCTTTGTTGGATATCGTTACCTTGAGAAAAATAAAATCACCCCAACATTCCCGTTTGGTTTTGGTTTGTCCTACACCAATTATGAATACTCAGCCTTAAAAGTAGAGCCTCTTGATAATGGTACATATATAGCAACTTTAAAAGTGAAAAACATCGGAAAAGTTGCAGGAAGCGAAATTGTTCAGCTATATGTTTCTGACAAACACAGTAGTGTTCCTCGTCCTGAAAAGGAGTTGAAGGGTTTTGTAAAAGTAGAACTCACACCCGGAGAGGAAAAACAAGTTTCATTCTTACTAAATTCTCGTTCGTTTGCCTATTACGATATAGTGGATAAAAATTGGAAGGTTGAATCTGGAAAATTCGAATTATTAGTTGGAAGTTCTAGCATAGACATTAGGCAAAAAGCATTTATTGAGATCAAGTAAACCATAGAGTAAGTGCTGAATTCGTTTTTGCATTTTAGAAAACAATGGTTAATAAAAATATTATTCAAGTAAATATGGTAACGCAAATAAAGAGTATAATATTGCTTTTATTGCTTACACTATTGCAGGCCCCAATAATTTTATCCTGTAAAAAAACCGAGCAACTTAAACCTAAACCAGCTATTCCCAATCTTACTCTCAGTAATGCAAGCATAACAGAGGGAAGTAGTGGTTCGAAACAAGTTTCAATAGGTATTCATCTTTCTGAACCTACTACGGTTAATGTTAAAGTAGAATGGTCTACACTTGAGGGTACTGCAAAAGCAGGAGAAGATTATGTAACTATACTAAATGGGTCAGTAACCTTTTTACCTGGAGAAACTTTAAAAACAATAGAATTATCCATTGTTTCAGATGATATTCTTGAATTTAATGAAGAATTCTACTTTCAAATAGATAGTGTTTATAATGGGATATCCATAATACGTAAAGGCACTATCACCATTGAAAATGATGATACATATACTCCAGAGAAAGTATCCGATGGTTATATTACACCGAATACATACCCTGGAATGACACTTACTTGGAGTGATGAGTTTAATGGTTCTTCGCTTGATCCTGCAAGCTGGACTCATGAAGAGGGAGGTGGTGGTTGGGGTAATACTGAACTTCAAACCTATACAAGTTCAAACAATAACTCTTTTGTTAGTAATGGATACCTCACTATACGAGCAATAAAAGATCCAATAACTGGTGTATACACTTCAGCAAGACTTAATACTAAATGGAAGAGAGAATTTACTTATGGACGTATCGATATTAGAGCGAAAATGCCAATTGGGAAAGGAATTTGGCCTGCGTTATGGATGTTAGGTACCAATATATCAACCTTTGGGTGGCCTAATTGTGGTGAAATTGATATAATGGAGTATTTGGGTCATGATGTTGTTACAACATACGGAACAGTGCATTATAACGATAATGGACATAAGTATAAGGGTAGTAACTATCAAGTAACTTCTGCTGAGAATTTCCACGATAAATTCCATGTTTTTACCCTTATATGGCAGGAGAACATAATGGAATGGTACGTCGATTATCACAAATATTTTACTGCTACTAGTGGTTCTATCAAGTTTGAGGCATTCAATCTTCCACAGTTTTTTATTTTCAATGTTGCCGTTGGTGGTACATGGCCGGGAAATCCAGATGCATCCACCACTTTTCCACAGGATATGGTTGTGGATTATGTTAGAGTATTTAACTAAATCAAAGGATAAATTTTACAGTTCTTAAAATTAAAAGTTTAAAAATCAAATTTAAACCCTCATGAAAACAAAGCTGAAAAGAGAAATATATTTAGACATACTTTTAGTTGTTATATCTTTTACTGTTGCCTGCAAACCGGCAGTTAACAAAGTTGATAAAAGCAAAAATTTCGTAAACCTTGAATTAAAAAGTGCCGATGTTTATGTAACGGCTAAAGGTACAACAATGAGATTGACAAAAACCTCGGAATTATTTTTTGAGGATTTGATTCAACCTGATGAACATTTTCCTACAATAATGATCGATCCTAATAGGACCTTTCAGACTATTCTTGGATTTGGAGGTGCCATAACGGATGCAGCTGCTGAAACTTATTATAAGATGCCTAAAGCAAAACAGGATGAGCTTATTAATGCTTACTTTTCATCCGAAGGGATTGGATATTCACTCTGTAGAACACATATAAACAGCTGCGATTTTTCAAGTTCAATCTATGCATATTCTGAAGTTGCAAATGATACATTACTAGAGAAATTCAGTATTGCACACGATAAACAATTCCGCATTCCTCTTATAAAAGAGGCAATAGCAAAAACAAAAGGTACTCTGCAGATGTTTGGTTCACCTTGGAGTCCACCAGCATGGATGAAGGATAATAACAACATGTTAGAGGGAGGCAAGTTAAAACCCGAGTATTACCACGTATGGGCCGATTACTATGTCCGTTTCTTAAAAGAGTATAAGAAGGAGGGTATTAATTTCTGGGGTCTCTCTGTTCAAAACGAACCAATGGCTGTTCAAAGATGGGAATCATGCATTTACACTGCCGAGGATGAAAGAGATTTCGTGAAAAGATATCTTGGGACAACTCTCGTAAAATCTGATTTTTCGAATGTAAAAATAGTTATTTGGGATCATAACCGAGGGCTAATGGTACAACGAGCTAAAGTAGTATATGATGATCCTGAAGCCTCAAAATTTGTTTGGGGAACAGGATTTCACTGGTACACTGGCAATCATTTCGAGAATGTAAAAATGCATAACGAAGCATTCCCCGATAAAAACATGCTTTTTACTGAAGGCTGTGTATATCCGTTTAATTACGATAGTATTAATGTTTGGCATTGGGGAGAAACCTATGGGAAATCACTTATAAACGATCTTAATAACGGTGCTTCAGGTTGGATTGATTGGAATATACTTGTTGACGAAACGGGCGGGCCTAACCATGTAAATAATTTTTGCTTTGCTCCTGTTGTTGGTAATACAAAAACAGGTGAATTATTATACATGAACTCGTTCTATTTTTTAGGTCATTTTTCAAAATTTATACGCCCAAATGCGAAACGCATTAGCTGTTCGTCAAATGATGACAATTTGTGGGCTACATCATTCTTAAATCCCGATGGAACTATTTCAACTGTTATTCAAAATGCTACTGCAAAAGAAAAAGAATTTTGTGTGTGGATAAACAACAAAGCGATCAAAGCGAAGAGTCCAGAAAATTCAATAATGACAGTGATTATTAAGTAACGTCAGTTTGATGTAAGATGTCATTGGCTATGCCGAATTAGCTTCGCCTTTAGATTTGCATTCAAATAAAAACATTAATTTTCAATACCGATTAACCCGAAGAGTAAAGGTGAACTAGTAGCTCCGCCAGATTATAAGATCTAAGTTCAGCTAAAGACCCTTACTCTTCTCT
>JABFRB010000046.1 GCA_013141385.1 Bacteroidales bacterium
ACGAAAAGTCGTCTTTAAACCTGCCTGAAAATTCTATTATGTTTTCCCCTGTAAACTTCATGCGTTCTATGGTTAGAATGCAAATCTAATAATAGTATTTAAATAAACACCTCAATTATTTAATTTGTATCCTAATGGATGATTTAACAAAAAACGGTAATTTTATTTTTAAAGATAAATGGGTATTCATCATAGGTGTTCTAACAATCACTTTTGGTGCACCCTTTATCTTTAATGAATATCATTCAGTATTTCTAAGCATAAAATCACTCCTAAGTATTGCAGGTTCACTTGTCACAACCCTAATAATGTGGTTGGGAGTTAGAGCAATAGTAATTTATTTAGGCGAAAATTTCCCTTGGCAAAAGAATCCCTTAAAACACTTAATTATTGAGATTCTTGCCATTCTACTTTACACCTCTATAGTGGGATTATTTTTCTTCATAATAAATGAGATACACCCGATTGAGTCTTTCGAAAAAAATCTCAGAATTTCAATTTTTTTTACTCTGATGATCACCTTTTTCAATACATCAATTTATGAAGGTTGGTACTTTTTTATGCAATGGAAAGAAACTCTGACAAAAACGGAGAAACTTGAAAAGGAAAATATTAAGAGTCAATACGAAACGCTAAAGAGTCAGATTAATCCCCATTTTCTATTCAATAATCTTAACACTTTAGCCAGTTTAATCGAAGAAAATCCAAAAATGGCGGTTGATTACGTTCAAAAAACAGCCGATTATTATCGAAGCATTTTATTTTTAAAAGATAAAGAGATAATAACAATTGAAGAAGAACTAGAACTTATCAAAACTTTTTTCGACCTTCAATCGAACCGTTACGGCGATAATTTAAAGTATACAATAAATATTCCTTCAAATCAACTTTATAACTTTGTTGCCCCATTAACGCTGCAGATGCTTGTGGAGAATGCTATTAAGCATAATATCATCTCAAAGGAAAAACCATTAACAATTAACATTTTTACTAATGATGATAGTATTATCGTTAGCAACAATTTCCAAAAGCGCGATTTAGATCAAGCATCTAATAAATTTGGATTAAAGAATATCTCCGATAGGTACTCCTTCTTAACAAATAAAAAAGTCGAAATTATTGAAACCATTAGTAACTTTACTGTTTCAATCCCAATACTGACGATGTAGTATGAACGTGTTGATTGTAGAAGATGAGATTGCTGCGGCTCGCAGGTTAGCTAAGATGATGGTTGCTATTGAACCCACATCTCAAATATTATCTATTACAGATAGCATATCGTCTACTGTTGAATGGATAAAGAACAACAAAGAACCAGAGCTCATCTTAATGGATATTCATCTTGCAGATGGTTCTAGCTTTAAAATATTCGATCAGATTAAAATTAAATGTCCTATAATTTTCACTACAGCCTATGACCAATATGCTATTCAAGCATTCAAAGTTAATAGCATCGATTACCTATTAAAACCAATAAAAGAGGATGAACTTGCAAATAGTTTAAAAAAGTATAAAGAACATCGGACTGAAAAATCTTCTATCGATTTTGAAAAATTTCTATCCACATTGCGAAAATCCGAACAAAACTATCAACTTCGATTTGTAGTTCAGTTTGCCGATAAGCTAAAATCCGTTGAGGTAAACACTATTGCATATTTCTTTGCACTCGAAAAATCAGTATTTCTAGTAACTGAAGATGGTCATCGATATGCAATTGACTATACCCTCGAAAAACTTGATGAGGTTTTAAATCCAAAGATTTTTTATAGAATAAACAGAAAGTTTATAGTAAATTTCTCAGCAATAAAAGGAATGTTCACCTACTCCAAATCAAGAGTAAAAATTGAACTTTTGCCAAACCCTGAAACAGAAGTAATTGTAAGCTCCGAAAGAGCTTCGGGTTTTAAGGAATGGTTAAATCAATAGTAATATAATATTTAAAAATACTTACCATGAGAACTGCTGCCATATTCGGATCCACGGGATTAATAGGAAACCATTTAATTCAACTACTATCGCAACATAAGGATTATAATAAGGGTTACTCCTATGCCCGCAAAAAACCAGAGTCGCTTCTTTATAAAATTGAACATATCGATTTTAATCCCGAATCATTTTCAATACCCAATGAGGTTGATGATGTGTTTGTTTGTCTTGGAACTACCATGAAAAAGGCTGGTTCAAAGGATGCATTCAGAAAAGTGGACTATGAAATGGTTATTGAAATTGCCAAACAATCAAAATTAGCACAGGTAAAACGCTTTGTTGTAGTAAGTTCAATTGGGGCAGATCCATCAACGGGAAATTTCTACCTCCGAACTAAAGGACAAATGGAGGAGGAGGTTAAAAAAATTGGCTTTGATTACTGCGGTATTGTTCGTCCCTCGCTACTCCTGGGCAATAGAAAAGAATTTAGATTTGTAGAAAAAATTAGTATTGCACTGTTTAAAGTTTTAAATTTTATCTTTGTTGGCTCATTAAGAAAATATAAGGGCATAAATGCTGAAGATGTGGCCAAAAGCATGATAATGCTTGCACAGAATGGCAATGGGATTGTAACAGTAGATTCAAATATTCTTAAAAAAATTGCGGAAGAGTATGACAAACAATTATAGCGAAGTTTTTCAATGGTTAGTTAGCAATAGACAAAGCGTTCGGAATTACAAACCAGATGTAGTTGAAAAGGAAAAGATTAATAGAATTATTGAGGTAGGTCGATTATCGCCTTCAGCATGTAATGCCCAACCATGGAAATTTATAGTTGTTGATAATCCTGAAATTAAGAATAAGATTGCTGATGCTACATCAAATAGCGTAATTGGAATTAACCATTTTACAAAACAGGCACCAGTTCATATTGTAATTGTTATGGAATCAGCAAATTTCAATTCTAATTTTGGAAGTTTTATGAAAAATAAAAACCTTCCTTTAATTGATATTGGAATAGCAGCATCACAAATATGCCTTCAAGCAACAGCAGAGGGATTAGGAACTTGTATTCTTGGATGGTTCAACGAAACTTCTGTTAAGAAATTATTAAACATTCCAAGAAGGAAAAGACCAATCCTTATCATCACCCTTGGATATCCTGCTGATAATGAGTTGAGAGAGAAAAAGAGAAAATCTTTTGATGAAGTTGTTAGTAACAATAAGTACTAGCCGGCTAAAGCCTTTTCGTATAACTCTAAAAGTATTGATTTTTCATTTTCCCAAACTAAAATATTAAAGGCCTTATTTAAGTTTTTAATAGTTTCTTCCCTTTGAACCTTATTCTCAATAAAATTCAATACCAAATCGGCTAGTTCTTTTGGTTTTCTGGTTGAAGCAACCATGCCCACGCCATACTCGTTTACTACTTTCGACATCTCGGGCAGATCACTTACCATTACTGCAACCTGAGCTTGTATATAATCGAATAACTTATTGGGTAAAGCATACCGATAACTCAATCCTAAATCCTCTTCCAAAGATAGTCCAAGCCATGCTTTCGAGGTTAATTCATGTAGTTTATCGTATGGAAGTCTTCCCCTGAATTCAATTCTATCGAATAAATTCAAGTCAATCACCTGCTTTCTGAATTTAATTTCTAAATCACCACCTCCAACAATAATTAAATAGTAACATGATAAGTATTTCATCATTTCAATGGCAAGTTCCACACCTCTTCCCTTATTTAATGCGCCCTGATATATTAAGGTAGGTCTAGTGCTCTTATGTCCAAAATTCTCATTCCTAAAAGGCAGATTTCTCACAACAGCCATTCTAATACCATACCTTTTATAATATTCATTTGCAATGCCCTCAGAAACTGTGCTTGAATATTTAATTCCTTTTAAACATAATTTCTCAAGCGTCAACCATATCCTTCTTGTAAATGGTCGATCTATGAGTTCAGGGGTTTCTGTGAAAAATTCATGGCTATCATAAACAATAGGCTTCTTTTTTATAAAGCAACCCAATCTGCATCCAAGAAGGGAATCAAGATCATTTGAACATACCAAATCAAATTTATGAAACAGTAAAAAGAAAAGTACTCTTAAATTAAAAAAGAAATAAAACAGAAATCCTGTTCTAAAAAACATATTAAAAAATTGCACCTGATACTTTTTTTCAACTTTTTTCGGGGTTTTATCTAATCTTCGACCTATTGAAAGCACACTATGTCCAGCCTGATTTAATGTTAGAGCAGTACGATGAACGCGTTGATCCGAAATTAAATCGGTGGTAGCAAATATTATTATTCGAGCCATAAATTTAAAATATAAGCTAATATAGAAATAAAACCCGAAGCAAAGTGATTTGTTCAGCTTTGCTTATCTTTGCGTAAAAAAAATGATAGATATTAAAAAGGATTATTCTTTAAAATCAAAAAACTCTTTTGGTTTAGATATTAATACTCAATTCTTTGTCGAAGCAAGCACTTTAGACAGTATTTCTTTCGCCCTAAACTACGCCTCATACTCCAATCTACCCATTCTTATATTAGGAGGTGGCAGTAATATTCTATTTACTAAAGATTACAATGGACTTGTTATTCACCCTATAATTAAAGGAATTGAAGTTACGGAAGATGCAACCGATAGCATTATTGTTAAAGTTGGTGCGGGAGTAAACTGGGATTATCTTGTTGAATGGAGCGTTTTAAAGGGTCTAGGAGGATTGGAAAACCTTTCCTTCATTCCTGGGAATGTGGGTGCAAGTCCAATCCAAAACATTGGCGCCTACGGCGTTGAAGCGAAAGATACAATTGTGAAAGTTGAAGGTCTTAGTATCGTTTCAAAAAAACTTGTTGCTCTTAATAATTCCGAATGCCAATTCGATTATAGAAACAGCATTTTTAAAAACGAGCTGAAAAATAAGGTTATAATCACATATGTTCACCTTAAACTCTCTAAAAAACCAACATTAGTAACACATTATGGTAATATTGAAGAGGAAATTAGCAACCTTGGAGAAAAGTCTTTAAATACTATTAGGCAAGCGATTATCAACATACGTAAAAGGAAACTACCCGATCCAGCAGAATTAGGTAATGCAGGAAGTTTCTTCAAAAATCCTGTTGTTAATACTGAAATATTTGAGAAGATTAAAGGAAAATTTGAAAAAGCACCTTCATACCCTGTTTCAGACAGTGTTGTTAAAATTCCGGCTGGCTGGCTCATTGAACAATGTGGATGGAAAGGGAAAAGGGTTGGCAATTGTGGCGTTCATAAGGATCAAGCCCTTGTTATTGTAAATTACGGGAATGCAACAGGGAGCGAAATATTAAATCTCGCAGAACAAATCCAAAAGACTGTTCTTGATCAGTTTGGTGTTGAATTAGAAATGGAGGTGAATATCGTTTAATTTGAAAATTAAGAAATTTGAAAATTTAAAGAACATTTAATTGTTTCATTGTCATATTGCTCCATTGTCAAATTTTCAAATTACTTGAAAATCCTCTCCTTATTCAACGCCCTTTGATAAGCCTCTGCATTCCGATTATGCTCAGCAAGTGTTTTTGCAAAAACATGATACCCTGAAAAATCATCCTTTGCACAAAAATAAAGGTATTGATGATTCTCGTAGTTTAAAACTGCATTAATAGATGAAATTGAAGGGCAATTAATTGGACCCGGCGGTAGTCCAATATTCTTATAGGTATTATATGGAGATTTCACCTCCAAATGCTTTGTCCAAATTCTTCGAAGAGTAAAATCACCCAATGCAAACTTTATGGTTGGATCAGCCTGTAAAGGCATATATTTTTTCAGCCGATTTATATAAACCCCAGCAATTTTAGGTCGTTCATCCTGTTTTATCGTCTCCTCTTCTACAATCGAGGCTAAAGTTGAAACCTCTATTGGGGTTAAATTAATCTCCTTGGCTTTAGATTTTCGCTCATCAGTCCAAAACTGGTTGTAGGATCTTTTCATCTTATCGAAAAAAGCCTCTGCGCTTGTATTCCAATAGAACTCATAGGTATTAGGAATAAACATAGAAATCAATGATTCCTTTTTAAAGTCATACTTCACAAACGTTTCCGGGTTTCTGAAAAGACCCAAAATTGAAAGGGAGTCAGCCTCTATTTGGTGCGATACTTTACCAGCCAGCTGCTCGGGGGTTCTAATATTATTAAAGGTCACCTTTGTTGGGGCTTGAGTTGCCGAAATAAGCATTCTTACTATATCCCTATTACTCATTCCTGATTTAATCCTATATCGACCAGATTTAACTCTTTGAGTATAATTGTATCTTTCTGATGTTTTAATAAATGATTCAATATCGGCAATTATATTATTATCCTGCAGCAACTTTACCACTACATTGAAATCAGACCCTGTTCTTATATAAAGATATTTATCCTCGGTTATGCGAACATTAGACCTATACATTCGATTATAAAAAACGTATCCAATAACCATAAGAATCGCAAATACTATTGCAATACCGATCAATAAATATTTTCTTGATAACTCTTGAAGCATTATTAGGTTGCTTGTTACTCTGGTTACTAGTTTTGCTGGTTGCTAGAAACTATTTCCAGTTAGATTCAACATATTGAATGTATTTATTTATCTGTTTTCCCAAAATTTCATATCGATTAATTAAATCATTTAATGGTTTTTCGGAAAAATGTATATCGCTAATCATATTAAGTTGCGAGATTGTTTCATCACAAGAAGATTGTGAAAATATTAGAAACCTAATAAATTCATCCCTGTACCTTCTTCTACCAAAACCCTCAGCAATGTTATCTTTAATGCTTTTACTAGATCTTCTTATTTGGCTTCCTTGCTCAAATAATTCATACTTTGGTAAAGTTAAACTTAGACAATGAACTTCAATTGCAAGTTTGTAAGCTAACTGGTAAATTTCAAGATCCTTATAACTTTTGTAAATCATTACAATATAGCATATTATAAGATTGTTTGAATTTGATTTTCCGCTTTTTTATTAATCCATAAAATTTGTTTTAATATAAAAAACTTTAACCAAACCGACAACCCAGATACTAGTAACTAGTAACCAGAAAAGTATACCTTTATTAAAAAAATGTTGATTAAACAAACTTTTACTTCAACAACTCCACCGCCTTAGCTATCCTTTCACAAGCATCTTTCAGTTGTGCATCCGATGCAGCGTAAGAGAATCTAATATAATCAGGTGCTCCAAATGCGCTACCAGGAACAAGAGCTACATGCGCAGTGTTTAACAAAAACATTGCAAAATCATCAGAATTCTTGATGGTAGTTTTCCCATCTGTTTTACCAAAGAAGTAAGATATTTCGGGGAAAATATAAAAAGCTCCTTGAGGTACATTCGTATTAAAACCTTTGATTTTTGAAAGAGCGTCAACCATGAAATTTCTGCGTTTTTCAAAACCTTTACGCATTTCGGCAGGGTAAGAACCATCGGAGTTAATAGCTGCCGTTGATGCTTTTTGAGCAATAGAACTGGCTCCTGATGTTGTTTGACCTTGTAACTTAATACTTGCTTTGGCAATCCATTTTGCCGATGCTGAATAGCCAATACGCCAGCCTGTCATTGCATAACCCTTCGAAACTCCATTAATTATTATTACCCTGTCACGAATACTTTCGAACTGAGCAAAACTTTCGTGTTTTCCAACAAAGTTTATATGCTCATAGATTTCATCGGAAATCACAAATATATCAGGATGTTTTTCAATTACTTTAGATATAGCAACAAGTTCATCGTGTGTGTAAATACTACCAGTTGGGTTTGAAGGTGAGCAAAGAATAAGCATCTTAGTTTTGGGCGTAATTGCTTCCTCTAATTGCTTAATTGTAATTTTAAAATTATCCTTGATATTGGTTTCAATTACAACGCTTTTTCCTTCGGCAAGTTTAACCAGTTCAACATAGCTAACCCAATATGGAGCAGGAACAATTACCTCATCATCCTTATCTACTAAACATAACAGAATATTTGTGAGACTCTGCTTTGCACCATTAGAAACAACAATCTGTTCAGGCGCATAGTCAAGATTATTCTCCCTTTTAAGTTTTGCTGAAATGGCTTCGAGCAAATCGCGATAACCAGGGACAGGGGAGTAAAATGAAAAATTATCATCAATCGCCTTCTTTGCGGCGTTCTTCACAAAATCGGGGGTTTGGAAATCGGGTTCACCAACACTTAAGTCGATTACATTATGCCCTTGAGCCTTTAAATCCTTACTTTTTTGTGACATCGCCAATGTTTGTGATTCAGCTAATGCTGCTAATCTTGCTGATACTTTTTCCATTTTATTAACTGTTTAATATGATTTTGAAATCAATTAATATCTTTTGTAACTTTAAAACGCTAAAATTACATTTTCTTCTGTTTCGAAAAACAATAGATAATAAAAAATATGCTACTAGTAGATCTTCTTAAAATTGTTCTTCCAGCCCTACTTGTATTTCTGGCAGGTTATTTAGCCATTGCAAGGCTACTTCGCGATGAGGCAGACCGTCGTAAAGCGGAAAGGACTTTTACCAATCAGCGGATATCAACCCCAATTAGGCTACAGGCCTATGAAAGGTTGGTGCTTTTTCTTGAACGCATATCGCCTGAATCGATGATAGTTCGGGTAAACCAACCTAGCATGAATGCTCAAAGGCTTCATACATCTCTTTTAAGTACTATCAGAGCTGAGTGGGAGCATAATCTTTCGCAACAATTATATGTGAGTAACGAGGCTTGGGAGTTAACCCGTAATGCTAAAGGGAATGTGATAAAACTGATAAATGTTTGCGCTGAAAAAGTTGATCCCGAAGCACCTTCAATTGTTTTCAGCCAGAAGATTCTTGAATTGTTGGTGGAATTTGAACAACATCCAACAGCACTGGCTATTGAACAGCTAAAGAAAGAGGTTGGGGAGTTTTTCTAGCTTTTCAAGATCCCTTCTAATAAAAAGAAAGCCTCGAACTAATTCGAGGCTTTTTTCTATTTTAACATCAGTTCGATGTAAGGTATCATCCTAGTATCTAATCATATAAAAACTAGATGCTTCACTCCGTTCAGCATGACAAAACAACAATCTAACACTATGCTTGGGATCAATGTGTTATGCTTACGTCGAACTCGCGTTAAGATACCTTCTAAAAAGAAAGCCCCGAACTAATTCGAGGCTTTTTTACTATTTTATTCAAGATTATTTAATCAAATCCACACTTCGCTTAACAAATCGGCTTAGATCTTCTCCTTTCAGCATGTTGTTTGCTAGAAGTGCAAGATCAATCATCTGCTTTACTAATTTGTTGTCCTTACCAAACCCTTTAAGCATTACTTTCTTTTCATCCTTTAACTTATCCAATTCCTTTTCGGCTTCGGAAAGTGAATCCTTGTCGACTTGAGCAATCTCCTCATCTTTTTTATCCTTGGTCTTCTTCTTCAGCTCATCAACATTAGCCTCTACAGGTTTAATCTGAGTATCCAACTCGCCTATCTTTGCTCCTAACTCTTTGCCTTTCGATTTTATTACCTTTTTAATTAGTGGATGCGAAACGTTAACCACTAGGTTTAAACTATCTGGCATATTCCCGTAAAATCCTGCTGATGAATTCATTGCAGCCATATCCTTCATCCTGCGCATAAACTCAGAACGAGTGATAACCACAGGGTTAGCAGTTTCCTCAAGTTCTTCAAACGACACCCAGTAGTGAGAATTCTCAGGTAAAGCTCCTTCAAAAACCGAACGGAGATCATTTTGCTCATCAATTGCTAGGCTAACCTCTTTACGATCTTCCTTAACAATCAATTTTTCAACTACATCAGAATCGACCCTGACAAAACGAGAATCCTTTAGTTTACTTTCAAGGCTATTAATTAAATGTGGATCGAGTTGTCCGTCCATCATGAGAACATCATAACCTTTGTTTTGAACTGTTTCAATATAACTGTGCTGTTCCTCCTTATCATTAGTGTATAAGTAGACAAGGGTCTTATTTTTATCAGTTTGATTTTCTTTAATTAACTTTTCATACTCCTCAAAGGTGAAGTATTTGCCATCAACATTTTTGAACAGTGAAAATTTATCAGCCCTTTCGTAGAACTTCTCATCTGAAATCATACCATAGGTGATGAAAAGTTTAAGGTCATCCCACTTTTTCTCGAATTGTGGTCTATCGTTCTTAAAGATATCTTGAAGTCTATCTGCAACTTTTTTCATAATGTGACCCGAAATCTTTTTAACGTTGGAATCACTCTGTAAATAGCTACGCGATACATTAAGAGGAATATCAGGAGAATCGATTACTCCATGAAGTAGAGTCAAAAACTCTGGAACAATACCTTCCACTGAATCAGTTACATAAACCTGATTGCAGTATAGTTGAATCTTATTCTTCTGGATATCAAAATTGGTTTTTATTTTAGGGAAATAAAGTATTCCTGTTAGATTGAAAGGATAATCAACATTAAGATGAATATTGAATAAGGGTTCTTCTGCTACTGGGTATAAATCATGATAGAACTTCTGGTAATCCTCATCCTTTAGGTCAACAGGTTTGCGTGTCCAAAGAGGATTGATGTCATTAATAATCTTCACCTTTTTGGTATCTACCTCTTTACCGTCTTTCCACTCTTTTTCAGTTCCAAAAGAAATTGGAATTGGTAAATACCTACAGTATTTCTTCAAAAGGCCTTCGATTCTACTTTCCTCAAGAAATTCTTTTGAATCATCGTTAATATAGAGTATTATATCTGTACCTCTTTCAGTTCTGTCTATTTCTTCTATATCATAATCAGGTGTTCCATCGCATTTCCAATGAACAGCCTTGGACTCATCCTTATGAGATTTGGTAATTATCTCAACCTTATCGCTAACCATGAAGGATGAATAAAAACCTAACCCAAAATGACCGATTATTGCGTTATTTTGATTTTTATATTTTTCCAGAAATTCCTCAGCCCCTGAGAAAGCAATCTGGTTAATATACTTCTCAATTTCATCGGCAGTCATCCCAATACCTTTGTCAGATATTTTAATTGTACCTGCATCTTTATCAACTTCCACATTAATTGTAAGATCTCCAAGTTCTCCTTTATATTCACCTACCGAAGCTAATGTTTTTAACTTTTGAGTAGCATCAACTGCATTGGAGATAATCTCGCGAAGAAATATCTCATGATCAGAATAAAGAAACTTCTTAATGATTGGGAATATGTTCTCCGTTGTTACACCAATTTTTCCTTTTTGCATATCAATATCAATTTTAAAGTTTTACAAAAAATCCAATTCTAGCAATTTCAAACCTAGTGCCACACTTTTAAGTCTGACATTTAGTCACAATTAAAGTAAAGTTGGCAAGTTTGATTAAAGTTTATAGAAAAAAATCTTATAGATAACCCACATTACAACAAGGAGAAGTATATATCCGATAATAATTTTTAATGAAACAACAAATCGTCTACGTTTTTGAGTCAGTCGTTTTTGACTTATAATACCCATTATTATATTATTAATGCGTAGATGTATATTTTCATTCTTTGGAATAAACGTGTATGCGCCACATTTCATCACGTAGGATCCATATGAACCTTCATCTGGTCCGGTAAGCATAACTACTTCAATATCTTTATTTACAACTTTTGTTGCCTCAAGAATTTCAACACCATTCATAAGGGTGTTACTCCCTTCATCAAAGTACTTATAGCCTAAGAAAACAATGTATATATCGTTAATTTTAAACTTCAACGCCTTTAAATGTGCAATAAATTTCTCTCCTGAATTAAAAGTTCTGATATTATACTTTTCTGTATTATCAATACTCTTATTCACGGTTAAGATAAATGCTGGATCATGATCGACCAAATAGATATTAGTATCAATTTTGGGTTTTAGCTTAATCTTTTTCATGAATAGGTAATAATATACATATAAAAAAAACGCTTTCTATTCTTGCTTTTGCATGGGTAACCCACTTTTGGTTTTATACAAGAACCCTGGTTCTGGCAATTTTTCAGGACTTTCATAATGTTTACCTGGCCCTCTACTAGAATTTCGCATGTCTAAATTTCTTACATAAATCCAAAAACCCTTTTGGTATTTAAAACCATCAAAAGTAAAATCTGGACCATAAAATTGGTAGTTATCAGCATATTCAGGACTAGAAGGTGATAGATGGTCGAACACAATGGTTTGTGATTCTGGAACATAGCGAAGAGTCATTGTTACTCTAGCAGAGTATTCAAAAACTACTCTAGATAAAACATTATCCCCCACCTTAAAGACATTTGATCCGAATACAGGTTTGTAGTCTTTCCCAAACGTTAAAACTTCAATTATTTTTTTTGAAGAGAAAATATTATTGAAATCGAACCCAAGTAATACATAATATGTTTTCCCCTTATAAATCTTTTCAATTAACGAATAGTATAAAGCCCCCATCCAATTTGAATCTCCTAATAATTCTTTTATCGGCGCATTTATTGTCTGCCGACTATCATTAAGTTCAAATATAAACATATTGCCCTTACTCTTCTTGTACATTATGAAACCAAAATATCTCTGACACCCTCCTGTTAAAGGGAGATTCCATGTGAAAATTCTTAGTTTACCATCCTTTGATGTAATCCTTCCAATATTTTTTAACGAGTCAAAAGGGTAACTGAATGCACCTTCCTTTATCAACGAATTTCGAAATAGTGAAAGTACATTATTATTAGCCTCCTCTTTTTTTGAAAAAGAATTATCCTTTATAATATGACCCATTAATACCTTTATACTATCCTCAATCTGATTAAAAGAAACATCGTTAACAGTCTGACATTTAGTATTATAAACGATTAATGTAAGCAGTACTGAACTTAAGAATATTCGAATCAATGACATGTTTTTCAGCAATTACAATTTTTAGGATTTACTATATATTAAGGTATTGGCAAATTTAAAATCAGATTTCATCTAATGACTTTAAAAGCAAATCAGCAGCATCATGACACTCCTTAATAGTAATACTTAATGGGGGTGCAACTCGAAAGGCAGTATTACAAAATAAAAACCAATCCAAAACTACACCATTATTTAATGCAACTTTAATCAACTTCAAAATTTTTTCAAATGAACCAACTTCAATAGCCATAAATAGTCCATCAGACCTTATCTCCTTAACATTCGGGTGCTTACTTAACTTATCATAAAATATTTTAGCTTTTTCATCCACCCCCTCAATTAGCCTTTCGTCAATTAGCACATCCAAAGCAGCAATTGCTGATGCACAAGAAACAGGGTGTCCACCAAATGTCGTAATGTGCCCTAAGGGTGGATTTGTACTCAAACTGTCCATGATTGTTTTAGACGAAATAAAAGTTCCTAGTGGCATGCCACCACCCATTGCCTTGGCAAGTAATAGAATATCTGGGATAACTCCATACTTATTAAATGCAAACATCTTTCCTGTTCTTCCAAAGCCAGTCTGTATTTCATCGAAAATTAAAAGGGAGCCTGTATCATTGCACTTTTTCCGTAATTTATCTAGAAATCCATCAATAGGTGAAATTATACCCGCCTCACCCTGAACAGGTTCAACTATAACGCAAGCAGTTTTTTTTGTTATTAAATCTAAATCGGGTAAAAAATTAAACTGAATTTGTTTAATCCCTGGGAGTAAAGGTCTAAAGGCTCTTTTAGGTTCCTCATTGCCCATTACGCTTAAAGCACCGTGTGTACTTCCGTGATACGCATTAACAAATGAAATTATCTCTGAACGACCCGTATAGCGTTTTGCTAGTTTTAATGCTCCTTCTACGGCTTCGCTACCCGAGTTAACAAAGTATACATTATTAAGTGCCTCTGGTAGAATAGAAGTTAACCTTTGGGCAAATCTCACTTGTGGGTATTGAATATATTCACCATAAACCATAAGATGCATATACTTTGAGGTCTGAATATTTACGGCCTCAACCACCCTCGGGTGGCAATGGCCAACATTGCTAACCGAAACACCTGATATTAAATCAAAGTAACGTTTCCCATCAGATCCAAATAAATAAACCCCTTCAGCTCGTTCTATCTCAAGCGAAAGAGGCGATTCAGATGTTTGGGCAACATGCTTAAGAAATAGTTGCCTAAGACTTAACATTTAAGTAAAATTATTTATTCATTAAATTAATCTCATTTAGGAGTTTCTCTTTATAGGACTTACCAATTGGTATAACTTTCTTAATTTCATTCAATTTAATGATAACAGAATTATCCTCAATACTTGTTATCCTGCTAATATTTACAATAAAAGATCTATGAACACGTTTGAATTTTATTGAAGGCAATTGGTTTTCAATCGACTTCATTGTAAAATGTATTGTAAATTTATCATTTATAGTATTGATAACAACATAATTCTCCAACGCTTCAATCCAAAGTATATCATTATACTTAATCCTAACTAAAGAGCTGTTTTTTTTAATAAAGATTTCCTTTTCAACATCTACATTAGCGCGGCCTTTATTGAAAATTTCATAAGCCTTACTTACTGCTTTAAAGTAACGTGCATAAGTAATTGGTTTAAGCAAATAATCAGTAACGCTATAATCAAATGCTTGAATAGCATATTCCTCCTTTGAGGAAATAATAACTACTTGAGGTGGAGTCAATAAAGTATTCAAAAAATCAATTCCACTCATCTCGGGCATTTCAATATCGAGAAAAATTAAATGTACATCCTCATCCTGCTTTACATAATTAATTGCTTCTACTGCATTTGAAAAGGAGTTTTTAAGATTTAAGAAGTCCGTACGGTTAATAAACTCTTCCACTACCCTTCTCGACATCTCATCATCATCTATTATAATACAGTTCATATGCATCAATATTTTGACCGAATTTAATAAAAATTATGTGAATTCATCAAATTCATAGGTCAGTATTTTTTAAAGATTCAACTTTCTTTTCAAATAAAAAACGTTTTTCCATCATTTCCCACTTTTTAGTTGTTGCTTTTAGCCACAATAAAAGAAGATCTTCCCTTTCATCATCAGATAATTGATATTGAATATTAGAATCTCTTAGTGTTTTTGTAAGTGAGTATAAGACTATTGCAGCAGAGACCGATATATTAAAACTTTCCGTAAAACCATACATAGGTATTGATACGAATTCATCGGCATTGTTTAAAACCGTCTTTGATAATCCAGAAAGTTCAGTTCCAAAAAACAAAGCAACTTTCCCTTTTTGTAAATCAAAACGATCCAAAGGGACTTCTTCTGTGTGAGGTGTTGTAGCTAAGATTCTATATCCTTCATTTCTAAGCACCTCTATTGCCTTAATAGAATTATCAGGCTCATTTTTATATTTTTTGATTGTTAGCCATTTGTTGGAACCCAAAACTACCTGCGGGTTGATATTAAAACTATGTCTATTCTCAATAATATGAATATCTTGAAGACCCAAACAATCGCAAGTACGTAATACTGCACTAGCGTTTTGTGATTGATAAATATCCTCAAGAACTACTGTAATATATCTAGTTCTAGACTCAAGCACCCTTTGGATTTGAGAAACTCTTCGCTCATAGATACATTCCGATAAAAAAGCAATAAAGTCTTTTTTTAATGAAGGGTCTCTGGCAATAAGACTATTATCCACTTGAATAAAATTTAGTTAAACAATTATATATCTGAATATAATATAACGCAAGTTCGATTTTAAAAACATGACAATGTGTTTATTTGCAGTAGCATATGAATATTTAGCTTGGCGATGGAAGGTTGGAATAATGAAATAATGAAATTTCTTGTAACTTTTTTCTTCCAAAATTGACTTCGCCGAGTTCCGCTTTGCTCCAGTTCCATTTTTCCATCATTCCAATTAAATTTTATGTGCATAATACTGATTAATATGCAATTAAACAACTCTTTATATCGAACTGACATTAATATACCAAATAATTTTAGCAATATAGATTCAAAACCTATGATGATATTTTTTTATTGATTTTTTCAAATCTTTATACTCGAATCATCAACTTGTACATTATCCCTTAGGTATTTCATCTTCTTTTTTCATAGAAAAAAGACAAAACAAAAAAAGGAGAACCAATGGTCCTCCTTTTTTTTGTATGAAAAGCAACTATTGTACGTGTCCGCTAAGATCACTACCTGGTTTGAATTTTACAACCTTTTTAGCTTTAATAGTAATAGGTTTGCCAGTTTGAGGATTACGGCCAGTTCTTGCGCTTCTCTTATTAACTGAGAATGAACCAAAACCTACAAGAGCTACTCTATCGCCTTTTTTTAGAGCTGTACCAGTTGTTTTTACAAAAGCGTCAAGAGCTTTTTTAGCATCTGCTTTAGTTAAACCAGCTTCACCTGCAATTGCATCGATAAGTTGTGCTTTGTTCATAATTGTACTTTTTTAGGGTTAATAATAGTTAGTTGACCATCACATTACAAAGATAGCGTATTTATTGGGTTCTCCAAATTTTTTATCAAATAAATTATGTAAAAGTGGCGTTTTTTTTGCCTTTCACAAGATCCGTTGATTTTGTTAACGCTAAATTATTGAAAAATTCTTTAATAAAGCAAAGGTTTTGTCAATAAAAATAAAATATTTTTTAACAAAAGGATTTTGAAAAAATAAAAAAGAAATTACCTTTGCCCCCCGGAGAAATGGCAGAGCGGTCGAATGCGGCGGTCTTGAAAACCGTTGACCTCGCGAGGGGTCCGGGGGTTCGAATCCCTCTTTCTCCGCTTCAAATCATGGAAAAAACCCGTTTTTTAACGGGTTTTTTTTGATTTTTCAGGCTTTGCATCTATTTTTTCATTTGAACTTCTCAGAAAAAACAAGAAAAATTGTTGTTGTTAAATCGACCGAAAGTATCTACTTTTGCAATCCCTGTTCAAATAGTAATTGGAGAGATGCCGGAGCGGTCGAACGGGGCGGTCTCGAAAACCGTTGATCTAGGTAACTGGATCCGAGGGTTCGAATCCCTCTCTCTCCGCAAAAAAAACGAAAGTCCTTATGACTTTCGTTTTTTTGTTATCAATACTCTCCAGTTTCTTTTAAGGTAATAATGCCAAAATTAGTTGGTGATTTTGTTTTTATCTCATAAAAATTTCTTTAGAAATCCTCTCTCACAAATGGGTGGAGAGGTTTATAAAGAAATTTTTTTCATCATCTATTGAAACACCCTCCAATAGAGTATCAGTAAACTCAATAAGAACAAGAGGTGTATGAGTTTTTAACAACTATTTTTGGCATATATACCCTTTTAATGAAGTAACGCTGGAATCATATAATATATAAATAGGTATAGCCTTATAAGGTTTGTAGGTTATATAGTTTTGTATAAATCCCATTCAGAACTATCAAATCCTCGTGTTTCCCTCTTTCAACAATCTCTCCTTCGTGGAGAACACAAATAAGATCTGCATTACGAACTGTTGAAAGCCTATGGGCAATTACCAATGAGGTACGATGCTTCATTAGATTTTCGATTGCCTCTTGTACTAATTTTTCTGATTCAGTATCTAGTGCACTTGTAGCCTCATCGAGAATCATAATTGGGGGGTTTTTAAGAATAGCTCTAGCTATACTTACCCGTTGGCGCTGACCTCCAGAAAGTTTACTGCCTCTATCCCCAATATTTGAATAGTAACCATTGGGCGTGGCAACAATAAAATCGTTTGCATTAGCTATTTTGGCAGCACTAGTAACAAATTCTTCCGAAGTATTCTCAACGCCAAATGCTATATTATTGAAAAATGTATCGTTAAAAAGTATTGGCTCTTGGTTAACATTTCCCATTAATCCACGAAGACTTTCAAGGGTATACTCCTTTATATTAATACCATCAATCAAAATTTCACCCTCCTCAAGATCATAGAATCTGGGAAGTAAGTCGACCATAGTGCTTTTACCCGATCCTGATTGTCCAACAAGTGCAACCGTTTTTCCTTTTTCAATTGTTAGGTTAATATTTTTAAGAACATAATCATCCTCGTATTTAAAA
The DNA here is from genome assembly GCA_013141385.1 of Bacteroidales bacterium. Lineage (NCBI taxonomy): Bacteria > Pseudomonadati > Bacteroidota > Bacteroidia > Bacteroidales > Bacteroidales bacterium. The sequence continues at coordinate 17,937 of JABFRB010000046.1, forward strand.
CTTACATTCTTATATTCAATAATCGATTCAAAACTTTTTATTGCTTTTGCGTCCACACTATTTTTAATACTGTTTTCAGCACTAAGAATAGTATCAATACGATCAGCCGAAGCCAATCCCTTAATAATATTAAAATATGCGCTAGAAAATGATTTTGCAGGGTTTATAATCATATAGAAACAGGCTACATAACCAATTAGAACCTCCCCAGAAAGATTACTATTCCCGCTAAGAATAAGTTTTCCGCCATACCATAGTACAAGTGCAATAACTACTGTTCCTAAAAATTCACTTAATGGTGAGGCTAGGTCTCGTCTCCGCCACATTTTGATCATAAGACGAGTGTAAAAACTATTGGTATTCTCAAAACGCTTCGTAACCTTTCCTTCAGCATTGAATGCTTTAATGATTCGAAGTCCTCCAAGCGTCTCCTCAATAATCGAGAGAAGAGTGCCCATCCTTTTTTGCCCCTTAAAGGATGTTTTCTTCAAGTTTTTACCAATTCGACCAATTATAAAACCAGCAATAGGTAATAAGATAAGTACAAACATTGTTAAGCTGGGACTCATCTTAATTAGTATCAATAGATATACAATAATTGCAATAGGATCTCTAAAAAACATTTCCAGAGATCTAATTATTGAAACTTCTATCTCATTAACGTCATTGGTCATTTTACTAATAATGTCGCCTTTCTTCTCATCAGAAAAATAACTTAATGGCAATACCATAATCTTTTGAAATAGAGCATTCCTTATATCCTTAACTACGCCATTCCTAATTGGAGCCAAAAACCATAAAGCAAGATATGAGAAAAGATTTTTCAAAAAAGAGGTGACGATAACTAAAACAATTATAAATAACAGCGCTTTGGCTTTGCCATGTTCCGTGATTATTTGGGATACCAAATAATTAAAGTATTGAGTTATTGAGTCGACATTAAACGTAAATTCTGGTTTTACATCAACTAAAGGTTGTGTTCCAAAAAGCACTTTTAAGAAGGGGATTGCCATTAAAATTGAAAACAAGCCAAAAGCAGTTCCCAAAAGATTGGTGGTAATATTAGCTATTGCTTGCCATTTATAAGGATATATAAAGCGGAAAACCTTAAAAAATCTTTTCATCAACGTTAATTATTGTAATGTTAGTAGCATTTGATTTCGGACAAAGGTAAAAAATATAATTTGTGGTAAACACCTTATAATATATTATTACAATCGAGATTAATGCCTTTAATAAAGACCCGTATAACTAAAAGGTGTAATAAGTTTCAGTTGCTCTTTAATTTGGGGGCTAACCTCTAAATTATCAATAAACTGAACAACATCATTCTGTGATATGGGTTTATTAGTTCTAGTTAGGTTCTTTAGGACTTCGTATGGATTAGGATAACCCTCACGTCTAAGAATAGTTTGGATTGCTTCTGCCACTACAGTCCAATTTTTATTCAAATCGTTATTTATGGCTTCAGCATTAAGCAGTAGTTTATCAAAACCTTTTAAGGTAGACTTAAATGAAATAAGGGTATGTGCCATCGGCACACCTATATTCCTCAACACAGTGCTATCAGTTAAATCGCGCTGCAAGCGGGATATTGGTAATTTAGCCGAAAGATGTTCGAAAATTGCATTTGCCATACCAAAATTACCTTCAGCATTCTCAAAATCTATTGGATTTACTTTATGCGGCATTGCAGATGATCCAATTTCGCCTTTTTTGATCTTTTGTTTGAAATAATCCATCGACACATATGTCCAAATATCCCTGCACAAATCGATGAGAATAGTGTTAATCCTCTTCATGCAATCAAACTGTGCTGCTAAATTATCGTAATGCTCAATTTGAGTTGTTGTTTGAGAACGATTAAGTCCAAGGATTTGATTTACAAATCTATTTGCAAATGCAACCCAATCGATTTCAGGATATGCAATGTGGTGAGCATTAAGATTACCAGTAGCTCCGCCAAATTTAGCAGATAATGGTATGCTTTTAAGCTGCTTAACTTGTACTTCTAAGCGTTCAACAAATACTTTTATCTCCTTACCTAGGCATGTTGGAGAGGCCGGTTGTCCGTGTGTTCTTGCAAGCAAAGGAACATCCCTCCATTCATTGGAAAAATATTTTAATTTTTCAATAACCTGTTCAAGATAGGGAAAGTACACATCATTTAACGAATCCCTTAACATTAAGGGGAATGCCGTATTATTAATATCCTGTGAGGTTAACCCAAAATGAATAAACTCCTTAAAATCACCCAAATTATTCAAATCAAATTTCTCCTTTAAAAAATACTCAACAGCCTTTACATCATGATTTGTAGTTTTCTCAATTTCCTTAATTTGCAGGGCATCTTCAAAGGAAAAATTACTACAAATTTCTCTCACAACTCCGAATGATGATTTATCAACCTTAGTTAATTGAGGAAGGGGTAACTCACATAGAGCAATAAAATATTCAACCTCTACAAAAACTCGATATTTGATTAGTGCAAACTCCGAAAAGAAGGATGAATACTCTTCAATTTTATCTCTATATCTACCGTCGATTGGCGAAATTGCAGTTAATTGAGTAAAGTCCATAGTCAACTTTTTATTAAGAGTCAAAGTTAATAAAGAACCCTTGAAATTCGCTAATCTATTAGAAGATAGATTTAAAACATCATTATTTAATGGGTTATGGAACTCTTTTGTTCTGTTTTTACTAATTTCGTAGCAAGGTAAATAAACCTTTCTACTTATAAGTTGTTAAAGGACAATAAATAATTTAAAAGATGATAGAAAAGATTAGGGTATCGGCAGTATCATATTTAAACTCTATTCCTTTTGTTTACGGGTTACAAAATTCAAGTATATTAGAAAAAATAAACTTGTCGTTAGATTATCCGGCGGAATGCGCACGAAAACTTGCTGATGATGAAGTCGATATAGGATTAGTTCCTGTAGCTGTCATACCATCTCTACCTTATTATAATATTATTTCTGATTTCTGCATAGGCGCTGAAGGGCCTGTAAGAACTGTTGTGCTACTTAGCAACTCACCAATTGAAACTCTCGATAGAATTTACCTTGATTATCAATCAAGAACATCTGTTATGTTGATTAAAGTTTTATCGAATAATCTTTGGAAAATCAAACCCGAATGGATTCCCTATACCCCACAACATACATTAAATGACATCGATCCTTATGATGGAATTGTAATAATTGGCGATAGGGTATTTGAACTTGAATCCAAATTTAAATATCGATACGATCTTGCTGAAGAATGGATTAGGCTAACAGGTTTACCATTTGTATTTGCTGCCTGGACAGCAAATAAGCAAATTGACAAAACCTTCCTTTACTCATTTAACCAGTCCCTAAAACTGGGAGTTGATAATATTGATGCATCTATTGATTCGCTCACTGCACTTAATATAAGTAGGCTTGATGCTCAGCTATATTTTAAGAATAATATCTCATTCGACTTGAACAGTAAAAAAAGGGAAGCATTAAAACTATTTTGGAGTCTTAGTAAAGAGATTTAACTTAAAATTATGGAAAAAATTACAATAAGAGATTTTACAGCATCTGATTATCAAGGATTAATGAATGTTTGGCAATTTACAAATCTCGGCAGTGCTCAACGGGGAGATAACCTCGAAATCATTGAGCAAAGCATTAATATGGGCGGTAAGATGCTAGTTGTTGAATCATCAAATAATGAAATTATTGGCACATCATGGATGACCTTTGATGGGAGAAGAATTCATCTTCACCACTTCGGTATTCATCCTAAATATCAACGTAAAGGGATAGGATTAAAACTGGCAAAAGAATCACTCAAATTCGTTAAGCAAAAAGGTTATCAGGTAAAGTTAGAGGTTCATAAAAACAATATTGCGGCAATAGAACTTTATAAAAATTTAGGTTTCACCTATTTAGGTGATTATGATGTATACATCATACGAGATATTGGAATCATCGAAGGATAGTCAGCGCATCCTTTACTGCAAAATTAAAACCATACTCATTGTTAGATGGTACAACCTTATAATGTTTTTTTAACTCATCAGGTGCATTCGAAACAACATAAGAAAGTTCTATAAAATCGAGCATATCCAAATCGTTAAAGTCGTTTCCAATTGCAATAACCTCATTTCTCTTACATTTCACCTCGTCACCACAAAGCCAACTTATTCCATAGGCTTTTGAAACATCAAGTGGAAAAATTTCCATCCAAATTGAAACTCCATCCGAAGGGGATGTTGTTCTAATAACCTTTAATTTTGGAAACTTATTACTTAATCGGGTAAATAACTCGGTATCATTAGGTAGAACAGCTATTATTTGGGTTGCTCCATTCGGAAAATCGATACCTGAAATATATGGTCTACAAAATGCTCTATATGTCTCTATTCTCCTGTCAAAATCGGAGTTTTCATTATTTGTTGAATGGTAAAGAAAACAATGATTGTGAGGTATTGGCTCATGAACCATAAAATCAATTCCATGTGTAATTAAATCATCAACAACAGATTGAACCTCGTGCTGATATAGAAGACGAGAATTCAATATCTGTTTATCGCTCCATCGAATCACACCAGCACCAGAAGAAAAAATTATATAGTCAATTGGAAAATCATCCGATAAAACCTTATTAATTGAGTAAAGCGAACGACCTGTGGCAATTGTTCTTACTATCCCCATTTCACCTAAACTGAATAATGTTTCTAGGACAGGTTTCTCAGCAATAGCATCACTATTCAGCAGTGTACCATCAAGATCAGTAACAACCATTTTCAGCATAAAAAAACATAAAAGGAATGCTCAAAGATAACTATTAAGTAAAAACCATTCTCATTCATCAAAATCTGAATTCTCAACCAAACAAGTCATCATAAAAATCGTTTAATAACATATATCAACTTCCTGATTTTATTAATTATACTCAATAATGTTGTGGCTTCTAGGAATGGTTAATAAAATTAACGTTAAGTAACAGTTAAATAATTTTTAATTCCAATTAGCATTTCATATATTTAAGCCCCATTTGATATCTTTAAAATCTTAACAAATATGACCAAATTAATAACATTTAATGAGTTAAGGAGGATAAAAGACAATCTTCCTTCAGGGAGTATGCAACATATCGCAGACAGATTAAACGTGAATGTCGAAACTGTACGTAATTATTTTGGCGGAACAAATTACGAAAAGGGAGGTGCAGTAGGCTTTCACGTTGAGCAGGGACCCGATGGCGGGATTGTTACATTAGATGATTCAACGATACTAGATATGGCTAATGAGCTTATCACAAGGTCGGGGGAATTGGTGTAGAAAACATTATATCTTCAAACTAAAAAAGCAGGATAAAAAATTGTCCTGCTTTCTATTTTTTACGAAATTCGAGCAACGATTTAACTAACTAATTTTAATGGAACTTCTACTCGAAAAAATAAATAGTTCTGAGCAAAAGTGGCTTAAACCGCTATATAAGCATAGTAAATCCCTATTTCAAAATACACATTTGCCTTCACACGATGCAGAGCATCATTTAAGAGTTTGGTTACATTGCAGAGGTTTGTTTATAGAACTTCATAAGGCAGGCATTAAAACCACTCACGATTCTATTGATAAGGCAATAGTTGCCTGTTTCTTTCACGATGCAGGGCTAACATTGAATGTTGGAGAACAACATGGTTTTTTAGGTCGAAAGATTTGTGAAGATTTCTTCAAAAACAACCATAACTTTCAGGTTCCTGATTTATCAGAAGTACTTGATGTTATTGAAAAACACGACGATAAATCGAAAAAGGAAATCTCGGCTGTTACCCCCTATACAATGAAAACAATTCTGAGGCTTGTTTCAGCCGCTGATGATCTTGATGCTTTGGGTTATATAGGAGTTTTTAGATATATTGAGATTTATTTAAAGAGGGGAATTCCAGACTCTGAAATTCCTAAAAAGGTTACAACAAATTTAAAAAATAGGTTTTCTAATTTTTTAAGCACTTACTCGGGTCTTCCTAAATTCTCGGAAAGGCAAAAGATAAGGTATAAAGAAACCTTCGATTTCTTCACTGAACTTGACGGTTATTTCTCACAAAAGACTGAAATTCCAGATAGCCAACTCACTGTTTTTAAGATATTAAAAGAAAGTCTTGTTGAAAAAAGGTTAGGAATAGATGAAACCATCGAAGAAACTCTAAGAATAAATACTAAAGGTTATCCTCTTTGGTATTTTAGTAAACTTAGAAATGAACTTGAGGTGACATCGGCATTATTACTTGATTAATTACCCTTCTTAGCAAATTATTTTGAAAAACTCCTATGATATTGCCATCATTGGTGCTGGCTCAGCTGGTTTACTTGCGGCAGGAAGTGCAGCAATGCTTGGTGCAAAAGTTGTTCTCCTAGAAAAAATGGAAAAACCTGCCCGGAAACTAAGAATTACTGGAAAAGGGAGGTGTAATATCACCAATATGAAATCTTTAGAAGAATATCTTAAAGAGATTTCACCTGAGCCTCGTTTCCTACGACAAGCATTTGGTTCTTTTTTCAACCAAGATATTTTGGATTTACTAAAAACAATGGGGGTTGATACAAAGATAGAGCGAGGTCAACGTGTGTTCCCCACTAGCGAAAAAGCATGGGATGTTGCCGAAGCACTTATTAAATGGGTAAAATCTTTGAACGTTGAAATCTACAATAACTCACAAATTGAAAATATTATAGTTGATGAACATATAATAAAAGGTGTAAAGGTTAAAAATACAAAATCGGGATTGGTTAATACTGTCAATAGCAAATGTGTAATTATAGCAACTGGAGGTAAATCATACCCTGCGACTGGTTCAACTGGGGATGGTTACCAATTCGCAAAATTAGCTGGGCATAAAATTGAAAATTTACGTCCATCACTGGTTGGGATTGAAACTAAAACGGTTTACAATAAAGCCATAGCTCTAAATCTTAGAAATGTTAATGCAACACTTTGGATTGATGGAAAAAAAAGTATTAGTGAATTTGGGGAACTCTCTTTTACTGAATACGGATTAGATGGCCCTATAATATTGCGATTAAGCAGGTTAATTGTTGATTCATTAATTAATAAAAAAAAGGTTGAGATATCATTAGATCTTAAACCAGCATTGGATCATCAAAAAATCGAATCAAGAATACAAAGGGAAATAGCCAATTCAAGCAAAATGAATATTGCGACACTGCTTAAAGATCTTCTCCCCTCTCAGCTAATTGATCCTTTCATTGAAATTCTGTGCATCGATCCGTTAAAATCTGTAAATCAATTAAATATTAAGGATAAGAAAAATCTTATCAACTTACTAAAAGATTTTCGTATTGAAGCAACAAACTACAGAGGTTGGGATGAGGCAATTGTAACTGCTGGAGGTGTATCAATAAAAGAGATAAATCCAAAAACGATGGAATCAAAATTAGTAAGTAATCTCTATTTTGCAGGAGAAGTAATTGATGTTGATGGTAATACAGGAGGTTACAATCTCCAAATTGCATTTTCAACAGGATGGCTTGCCGGTAACTCCGCTGCAAAAAAAGTATTAGAGTCTACCTTATAAAAAAATCAAGCATTAGCTCATCCTCCAAATAGGCCTTTAACCTATCCCCTACTTTAACTGGACCAACTCCTACAGGAGTTCCAGTAAAAATAAGATCTCCTGTTCTTAGGGTAATAAATTTAGTGACATAGGAGATAATATGATCGAATTTGAAGACCATGTCATTAGTGTTACCCTTTTGAACAATCAAATCATTCTTTTCGAGTTTGAAATTAATATTGTTGAGATTCTCAAACCGATCTTTTTGAACAAAACTACTGATAGGTGCTGATCCATCGAAAGCCTTTGCCATTTCCCAAGGCATACCCTTATCCTTGCAAAGTCGTTGTAAATCGCGAGCGGTAAAATCTATACCTAGGCCAATTTCATTATAGTAACGATGTGCAAATTTTTCGCTAACATTTCTACCTAACTTATTGATTTTTAAAACAACCTCTAATTCGTACTGTAAGTCGTTAGTAAATTCAGGGTAAAAGAAAGGGTTATTGTTTCTAACTAAACTGGTATCAGGTTTTAGGAAAAAAACAGGAACCTGTGGAATAGGGTTATTCATTTCCCTAATGTGATCCATGTAATTTAGACCAATACATATAATTTTCATAGGTATAGAATTAGGTTAATCGATTGTTATCTTAGAATTTGCCAATAGTCCCAATGAAAATTTTTAAAATATAACACATCCAACTCCCCCGCCTTTTATTTCACATTAACAAATAGAAGTTTATCCTCAATTTATTTTAGGAAACATCACCTTTAATCCATTGTGAACAATACTAATCTTCAATTTTTTTCCCATCACACAAGGTTCACCATCAAAATGGATAACACCCTCTTTTTTACGCTTTAAAACAATTTTTTCAGCCCGCATTGTATTCATTAAAGGGCTACGATCCATTGTTTTAGCAAATAATCGAATACCAATGCTTACGCCTCTATACAATCTAAAAGGTGAAAGAATACAAATATCTAATTTTCCATCCTGAATATCCGCTTTAGGCGAAATGTATGCATCATTACCATATTGCGAGGCATTTGCAAATGTTATGAGAAAAGCACGTGACTTAAGTTTTAATGTTTTATCAATTTTTAGTTTGTATTTTTTTGCCTTATAGCTAAAAAATTCCCTTATAGTGGTTTTGAGGTATGTAATAAAGCCTCTCTCCGTAGCTTCAGCAAATTTATGCCCAATATGTGCATCGAAACCAACCCCGCATGTACAGAAAAAAGGAACATCGTTAACTCTACCATAATCAATAGCCTCACATTTTCCTGTGTTAATAAGCTCTATCGACTTCTTAAGATCAAGAGGAATTCTCAAATGTCTAGCAAGTCCATTTCCTGATCCTATAGGAACAATACCCAAAATTCCATTGGTATCAACCAATGCTTTGGCTATTTCATTAACGGTTCCATCGCCTCCAACTGCAATGAATCGTGAATAACCTTCTGCAATTTTTTGTGGAACAATTTCTGTTGCTTCTCCCTTATATTTCGTGATATAAACTTCAGCATCATACATCGATTTATCAATTAGCTGAAGTATTTTTTTAGGTAAATCCGCTTTCTTTTTGGTTCCTGAAATTGGGTTGATAAGAAAGATTATTTTCTCTTTATTATTTGTTTGCATCATATCAATTCCTTATAAAATTTATTTATTTCCGCCAAAGGTAATTTACGATGCGATAATTAAAAAACTATTTTATAAAATACAAAGAAAAAATGAATCAAATCTTCTAAATCGATTCGATTGGAAGGAGAAAAGAAATGAATAAATATTATATATTTGCCGTTCAATTATTATCTGGTATACAACTACATAATTAAAAGTTTTACTACAAATCATAATTATATATGAAAAAACTTCTCGGCAATAGGTATGGAAGCATACTGCTAATGTATGTACTTTTTATAATTACTTCATTTATCTCTCGTACTGTATTACTAAGTATGTCGTTCCACGAGGTGAATCTTGGCATTTTCAGTCTCCTTAGAGTATATGGAGTTGGGCTATTCTTTGACACAGTAGCTTTTTCATATTTTATGATACCTTTTGTACTATTCCTATTACTTATTCCAAGCAAACTGTATAATTCTATTATAAATAGATGGCTAGGGCATTTTATCCTATTTATCACAATTTATATAATGCTTTTTAATGGAGTATCCGAATACTTTTTTTGGGAAGAGTTTGGTGTGCGTTATAATTTTATTGCTGTTGATTACCTTATTTATACAACAGAAGTAATCGGAAATATTCGTGAATCGTATCCCCTACCCCTACTTCTTATTTCAATTTTTATTATTGATTCCGCCATAATGTATTTAGTGATAAAGAAGAACCTGCTTTCTCCTTCATTAAATAGCAAAGTTAAATTCAAAGGACGCCTAACAACTGGAATAGTTCTATTAGTATTACCTATTCTATCATTTATAATTGTAGATAATACCTGGGCTGAAAAAACTGAAAATAGGTACAATAATGAATTATCAAAAAATGGGGTGCATTCCATTTTTGCTGCTTTCATAAACAATGAACTCGACTACGAAACATTTTATATTAAGAAACCTACTGAGGAGAATTTCACCAATTTACGTTCACTTATTAAAAGTGAAAATAGCCAATTCATTAGTGATAATGTGACTGATATTTCCCAGCAAGTTACAAATCAAGGAGAGGAAAAGAGGTATAACGTAATCTTCATTACTGTTGAAAGTTTAAGTGGAGAATTTTTGGGATATATGGGCAGCAAGAAGGGAAAAATTACGCCATATCTTGATTCAATCGCAAATAACTCAATACTATTTACAAATTTTTATGCAACGGGTACACGAACCATATGGGGGCTTGAAGCAGTAGCTCTTTCCGCACCGCCAAAGCCTGGGCAAAGTGTAATTAAGCGTCCAAATAATGGTAATATGTTCTCGCTTGGACATCTTTTCAAAGCTCGTGGGTATGAACTTAAATTCATATATGGTGGCAACGGTTATTTCGATAATATGAACTCCTTTTATGAAAAGAATGGATATACATCAATAGATAAAGGTGATTTTGAAGATAATGAAATTAACTTCGAAAATGCTTGGGGAGTTTGCGATGAGGATTTACTATCAAAAACTATAAAGGAAGCAGATCTATCTTTTGCATCGGGAAAACCTTTCCTTAATCTTGTAATGACAACCTCAAATCACCGACCATTTACCTATCCTAATGGGCGTATTGATATTATATCGCCTGCAAATCGTCAAGGTGCAGTTAAATATACCGATTATGCTATTGGCGATTTCATTCGTAAGGTACAAAAGAAACCATGGTTTAATAATACTTTAATAGTAATAATGGCTGATCATTGCGCGGGAAGTGCGGGACAAACCGAGTTACCTGTTCTTGAGTATCAAATACCTCTTATTATATATAATCCAACACTTTGTCCTCCTCAGAGGATCGATAAATTATCAAGTCAAATTGATGTTGCTCCTACTTTGCTTAGCATGCTAAATTGGACATATAAAAGCAAATTCTTTGGAAAAGATATTTTTAAAATGACACCAACTGAGGAAAGAGCTTTTATTGCAAATTACCAAAAGTTAGGATTTATAAAGAATGATAAAATAGTCATTCTAAGCCCACAGCAGAAGGTTCGTTATTATCAATTTAACAGATTAACTGGAGTTATGCTTGATATTCCTGCGGATAATGAGCTACTAAAAGATGCTGTAGGTTACTACCAATCTTCGAATTACGTTTATAAGAAAAAGTTGGATAGATGGGAATAAATAACAGCAACTTCTTACAAAGAATTATTATTGGCTTTGTATTTATTTTCATTATTCAAATAACAAGCAATGCCTCTGAAAAGAGGGATACTTTGGTATATAAACCTAAAAGAGATACCTCCGTATTAGTTAAAGCACAGGTTGTAGATATTGATTCGTCGAAATCACTATTATTCTACAAGCCAAGTTCATTTGGATTTATTGGATATGTTCCAAGAAATATTGCCGAATTTTGTAAGGTTAGTACTCGAAAAAAGAACCTGCCAAAATTAGGAATGCTAATAGGCGGTACCGCTATTCTTGTTGCGTTGGATCAAAAAATTCTTGACGCATCTCAGCAATTTGGAAGGTTTATTCACCTTGATGCAGAAAGGAAATTCACTAATGCGATATCTTTAAAATTAGGTGGCTTTCGGGTACCTGTGCTTGATATTCCTCAAAACTTAAATTCTGGATTCTACTTTCTGGGTGAAGGCTGGCCAAGTATACTTATTGCAGGTAGTTTTTATAGCTACGGTAGTTTTGCAAAAGATTATCGTGCGCTCCAAACCTCATCGGAACTAGCTGAAATGTTTCTAACTTTAGCTATCACTACTCAATTCATTAAAAGAGTTACAGGGCGTGAAAGCCCTTTTGTTGCTTCTTCTCCAGGAGGAAAATGGAAACCATTCCCAAATCCTAGCTACTACCAAAAGCATGTTCCCTACTTTGATGCCTTCCCTTCTGGCCATCTGGCTACAGCAATGGCTACAATTACAATTATTTCGGGAAATTACCCCGAATCCCGTTATGTGAAACCCATTGGTTATACATTGATGGGTGTATTAGGATATTCTATGATGAATAATGGCGTTCATTGGGTCAGCGATTATCCATTAGCCATTGCAATTGGATATGTTTATGGTAAAATCGCACTTTCGCATGGTCAGCAAGTTATTCATAAAAAACGTTCAAACTCCTTGGTAAGAACTTCAGTTACCCCAATACTAATTGGAGAGAATGGTTTTGGAATGAGCTATAGGGTTAGTTTTTAATAAAATTCCCGCCCTATTGCCTATTAATCATTAACTTGAAACTCTGTTTCCGTAAATTTCAATCTACCTTCTTACTAATCTCTTCTTATAGTCTAAATAATATATATTTTTTATAACTATTATTTATATTTTTCATAACTTACATTGTTTAATTTTATATTAAATTCTTATTGCGCATTAATGATATAATACAATATTTTAATCATAATAACAAATAGGCGATTACCGAAAAGCCTTAATAGAGTAGGTAAAAATTATGAAAAATTTTAACTATGAAAAATTTAAAATTAGACAGACTCACTTCAAACAGGTTTGATGTGAATGAATTAATTAAAATTAAAGGTGGAATATTAATTTGTGCTTGTCAACCCATGCATCCTTGCTATTGCAGAAGTTTTGACGATGCTTCTGATACAGCAGCAAATAACGAATTTTCGCGGTTTAACGTAAGGACTGCTGATTAATTGTGCCAACTGAATTATCAACCCCAGCAGCATTAAACAATAAAAACTATTTAAGTGCTTTCTGGGGTTGATTGATAAAAATCTAATCATGAACTTATTTTTAAAAAAGTATTGAACTATACCTTGTTTGAACAACAGCTCAGTCCAATTAATAGATTTTATATAGATTAGTCTTGAATACTTTATCTAAAGTAAAAGATTACACTAAAACTCTCCCATACCTCAAAGCAGGAAAACCCAATCAGTAATGGGCAATGCTTACTGAAATACATGTTTAAAATTAATTAATTATGAAAAAGTTAAAATTAGACAGACTTACATCAACCCGGTTTGATGTGAATGAATTAATTAAAATCAAAGGTGGATTATTAATCTGTGCTTGTGGGCCTTTTCATCAGTGCTATTGCTTATCGGAAGACTCATTCTCTGATGCTACTGCACAGAACACACCTTCGCGATTTGACATAAAGACTGCTCAATAATAGTCTAAATGGATCACCAACCCCAGTATTAAATAATATAAACTATTTAAGTGCTTGCTGGGGTTGGTTGATAAAAATCTAATCATGAACGTATTTCAAAAAATATATTGAACTATACCTTATTTGAACAACAGCTCAGTCCAATTAATAGATTTTATATAGATTAGTCTTGAATATTTATCTAAAGTAAAAGATTACACTAAAACTCTCCCATACCTCAAAGCAGGAAAACCCAATCAGTAATGGGCAATGCTTACTGAAAAATATGTTTAAAATTAATTAATTATGAAAAAATTAAAATTAGACAGACTTACATCAACCCGATTTGATGTGAATGAATTAAGGAAAATCAAAGGTGGATTTCTATTCTGCGGTTGTGGACCTCTTCATCAGTGCTTTTGCGGAGGGGATGACATGTTCTCTAATGAAGTTGCAGAGAACACACCTTCGCGATTTGACATAAAGACTGGGGAGTAATTGTTTAAATGGATCACCAACCTCGGTATTAAATAATAAAAACCATTTAATTCTACTTTAACAGATTGCTTATAACACGAAAAATCAACCCAATTTTACCCCTACCCCTAAAGGAATTGGGTTGATTTTTTTGCTTTCTCCCTTTAGGGTTTGGGGTAAAAAAGCAAAGAAAATCAAGTTTATTTCAAATCTGTTAAAGAAGAATTAAGTGCTAGCTGGGGTTGGTTGATAAAAATATCAACATAAACTTATTTCAAAATAATTATTCAACTATTCCTAATTTGAACCGCAATTCACAATTTAATATTATTAAAAAATTGTATTATGATAAGTGAAGAATTTTTCTACGACAACGAAACCAGATACTTTGTTCTGCAACCACAAAATGAGCTAAGTAGAAATAAAAAAGAGGAATATTTAAGGAGCGTAGGCTTTTATAAACAGCTAGACAAAAAGAAAAAACTCTCGGGGAGGTTTACCGAGGATCACATAAAAGACTCTCTGGCAAATGCACTACAAGTTGTATTTGAAGTAACTGAGAACTGCAACCTAGAGTGCAAGTATTGTGGTTATGGGGAGCTGTACAGTGGAAAGAATTCGAAAAGAGAAAAAACAAACTTACCTCTGGTTTATGCAATCAACTTTTTAAATTATATCAATGAATTTCTAAATAAAAACCTGAACAGATCACTCAATAAAACTATTGCAATAAGCTTTTACGGGGGTGAACCATTACTAAATATTGAGTTTATAAAATCCGTTGTTGACTATGTAAATAAAATTAAAAACGATAATTTCAATCCAAGGTTTGCAATGACCACAAATGCGCTGCTCCTAAAAAAGCATATCGCATTCCTTGCCGAGAACAATTTCAGGTTACTTGTAAGCTTGGATGGTAATAAAGATAACAATTCATATAGGGTATACCCCAACGGAAAAGATGCATTCAATGAGATTATCGAAAACATTGATTTTGTATACCATAATTATCCCGAATTTTTTAGAAGAAGTGTTGACTTTAATACGGTTATCCATAACCGAAACTCGGTAAGCGAAGCATTCAACTTTATTAATGATAGGTATAGCAAACACACAAAACTTTCGGAGTTGAATACATCTGGAATAAACGAGGATAAAAAGTATGAGTTCTGGGAGAAATATAAAAATATCAACGAGGATTTAGACCAAAGCGAAGATTATCGTTTTATTCGCGATAAACTTTCTGTTGAAACACCAGTAATTGGGCAAGTATCAAAATTTATTCATGTTTACACTAATAATGTTTACCAAAAGTATATCGATTTCTTTGAAGTCTCTGCCAACAGCACATATCTACCTACAGGAACTTGCATTCCTTTTTCAAGAAAGATATTTATTACCTCAAGAGGAAAAATACTACCCTGCGAAAGAATTTCCGATGAATTTTCAACAATGGGTTACATCTCCGAGACCGATGTTTTTATTGATTTTAAGGGAATAATTAGCCGCATGAATGGCATTTACGATAACCTTTGGGATAGCCAATGCAATCAGTGCTTTTATGCCGATAAATGTATGCAGTGTGTATTTAATCTGGACTTGGGTAAAGATAAACTTACCTGCCATGGTTATAAGCATGAAAGCAAATCAGCCCAAATAATTTCTACCCATTTGAGCGCATTAAAAAAAGAAAGAAAGTTTTATAAAAAAATATTAAAAGAGATATTCTATGCATAAATGGTTGTATTTAGATCCCTACGCTGAGATAACTTTTAATCATTCGAAGAAAAGATGCCTCATTTTTAACACACTCGATTCAAAGAAATATTTATTTGAAGGCAAAGAGTATGAAATGATAAAAAGAATATCCCAAAATGATTATTCAACAAAAATTACTGATAACGATGAAGAGGAGTATAAATCCCTTATCGGTAAATTTGAAGATAACTTTTTTGGAGGTATTTACACCTCTACTGATAAGCCATTAATCCTTTACCCTATCATAAATATCCAAAGAAACCTTAGGAAATTTAAGCAAATACCCTACCGCGATCAGGGAACTGATATTCTTGAGAACTTGCTCGAAATATCTATCCATTTTAAGAATAACGACTTTATAAAGATTGATAAAATAATTCAGCTAATCCGTGATGCTGAAAATAGCTCTTTAAAGAAGATAAATATTTTAATTGATTCGTATTCTACAAATAAAGATGCGGTTGAAATATTGATATCATTTCTAAAAACAGCCAAGATTAAGACCTATATCGATATTAATATCAAGGAGTACTACTCTTTTATAAACAATTTACCCGATGTTAAATCCAATCAGATATTCTCTTTGCATGTAATAATAGCAGATTTCGATTTCTCCGAAAAAATTATGGAGGAGAAAAACATCAAGCTAAAATTTAAAATATCAAATGAAGAAGAGTACAACTACTATTTCAATAAAATCTCAAACAATATTGAATACGATTTCGAAATTGATTACTCAAAAGCTGATGCTAGCTTTTTAAGTGAAAATATATATTTAAACGAAGAGGATATTCAGGAGATTAAGCTAACCAAGCAGAATTACGATGCAAACAAAATGCTGAACAGGAATTTATTCGGAAAACTAGTTATTAAAGATAATGCTATTTATAGCTGCGAGAATAGCACTAAAGCAATTGCAAACTTAGATAATGAAATAAACCTGAAACAAATTATATTCGATGCATTATGCAAATCGAACTACTGGTTTTTTACTAGAAATAATGTAATGCCATGCAAAGCGTGTTTGTACAAAAACTTATGTCCCCCAATTACCGAGAATGAACTACAAATAAAGAAATTTAATCTTTGCAATGTGCTAACCATGTAAACCTAGCTAGTAAACCCTTACATCAATATCGCAATTTGCGATATATTTTAACCTATCAATCAAAAAACATTACTACAAACTCATAATAAAACCTCCCAACCCTCCTTAAGAAGGAGGGCTAATTGGGTATTACTTTAACAATGATTTTGAGAAATAAAGAGTAATGTTGTAGTAACTGTTATAGCCTCTTTTCAAGGGGTTGGTGTTTGTTCTGCCACAAGAAAAACCCCCTTCCCCCTTAAAAAAAGGGGGTATAACAGCGCATGTCTTGTCCTAAAATAGGTTGACAAAAAACCAAACAAAATGTCAACTTAAAACAGGATTAACATGAGAACAGTAAACCGCTACACGGACGAATTCAAGAAAAATGTGGTAAAAGAAGTTTTGGAG
>JABFRB010000047.1 GCA_013141385.1 Bacteroidales bacterium
AATTCATAGTTTTCGTAGGCTTTCTCTGGGAGACCTATATTATACCCCTAATGTAATAAACATAACCTAAACTCTACTATTTCAAAGAACAATTTTTATCTTTTTTTCTTAAGTCAACGACATTGATTCTTAATTATTTATCAAAATAGTACGAGTATCCTATTTGAATTTGGCTATATCCTTCATAAACCTTTTTTGCAAATGAGCCATAGTATCGATACCTAAAAAATAATTTACCTTTCGAGTTTGAAGTGGGCGAATAGCCTCCAAAAAACTCAATATTATACAAAGTTTTATTTCGCCAACTATTTTCTAACCCCATCTTTTCTAATGATGCTAATTGATTCATTTTATCATTTAAAAGTTTGATGTATTGCAAACCACCTCTTAATTCTAGAAAATAAGACTCATCTGTTTGGATATTAAAACGAGTATTCAACTTAAAAGATATCGAATTTAAGACTCGATCATTAATAGTAATAATACTATCCTCTAAATTTAAGGTAGAATCGCTTACACCAATACCAGAATAGTTAATACCTGAGTCAAAGTAAAATATAGTTTTCAGAGAAGGAACCGAAGTCATAAATAAGTTTAAATCAAAACCTACGGAGTAAATCTCATATTTCTTTAAATTCAATGTGGAAACATTAGAAGTATCTCCGATTTTAATAATTGGTAAATACTTATTTGTTTTTTCAAACTTGGATATTAGCACATTTGGTGATATGTAATCTAAAAAACCATAATAGGCACTGCCTTCTTTAGGTCGTTTGCAGAAAGTGTATTTATAGGGATTTAAATACATTTCCTTTGAAAACTCTGTTTGAATTAATCCATTTGGATTTGTACCATTTATCCCTTTAATATCACTGAAAACTCTGAATTCAAAAAGTTTTTGAGAAGGCGACTTATATAAAACAACATTTTGAATCCCTTTGTTTTTTACGATAGTAAATGATGTATCAGCAGGGCTTAGATCTCGTCTACCATTTTTTAGTTTTGGTCTATAGAAAGCCATAACTTTATATAATTCAACCTCATACTCATCACCATTAATTGAAGCATATAGTTTAATTTTTTTATTGTTTCTATCGATACTATTTAAGGATGAGATGCCGATGGGGACTTTATTTCTTAATGTTATATACATTTGATTCTTCTCTATCTTATTATTTTTTTGAAATCCATAATATTCAATTATTCCATATGCAACAATCTTATCAACAAAGGTTTGATTAATTTCAACATCAATCGTATCAATTTTCATATTAAGAATTTCATAACCATATTCAACTAGTGCTGAATCCTTAATAGTTTGTATTTTTTTTATTGTTTCTTTTATCTTTCCTCTATTATTTGAAAGATATTTATTAAAACGCTTAAGTTTTTCTTGTAATAATTTCTTTTGTACAATATTTGCTTGTAGTAAATCATTTTGAATAGACTCTAATGTATTCCGATTTTGATTGTTTGAATTAATTTTATCAAGAAGTTCATCAACATTTATTTTTTCTTTTTCACGAAGCACACACAATTGTTTATAAATTATTACTTGAGCAAACCTTCCTTTAAATAAGGAATCGGGTATTTGTTGAAAAGGACAAGCTTGTTGTTTTGAATCAATAAATTCTTGCTTTAATTTTGAGAATTCTTCGGTATTTGTTTCTTT
Source organism: Bacteroidales bacterium (assembly GCA_013141385.1). NCBI lineage: Bacteria > Pseudomonadati > Bacteroidota > Bacteroidia > Bacteroidales > Bacteroidales bacterium. The sequence continues at coordinate 1,673 of JABFRB010000047.1, forward strand.
TTCTAACTCTTGGATTTTGCTTTGCAATCGAACTCCTAAGTCATTAACAATAAAAGTATTTTTTTCTAAAGTGAATATTTCATTGTTTATTTTAATTGAATCTTTTCCTAGTTTTGATATTTTATCGGACAACTTATCAAACTGAATTAGAGCCTTATCCATCGAATCTAAAAAGAACAAGAAAGTCTCAGTAATTTTTTTATCAAGATGTTCTTTGAAATTTGTAGGACCATATTTTTCCAAATAGTTTTTAGGATAAGAAGCATCCTTATTAATCAGTCTGTCAACAATTAGATCTTTACTTTTTACGATAAAATTCTTGTATTGCACTTCAGTCTCTGCTTTCTTGTAAAGATTTAATGCGTCATTTAAATTATCCTTATAGATTTCTTTAAAGTCCCAATCCACTTTCTTTAAAAAGACGTGATCATTATCGAAGCCCATTGTTCCGGCAATCAATTGATTTTGGCTAACACCCTTTAAGATAACCTGTTTTTGAATTGCAAAGAAAACCCTGAAGGCTTCCGTCCTAATGCTGTCCTGATTTTTTATGCTTTTATAATGCTTTTTAAATGCATCAACTAAAAGTTCATATTTCCATTGGTATATTTTAGCAGTATCAGTATCTGCACTTTCAAATTTAAGCATCCTATACTCGCCTTCATCAATAACTTCAATCCACTTTCGAGAATTGTCAAACAAGTTATCTTTAAACAAAATTGTTTGTGAGTATGAGGTAAATGCATAAAATACTAGAAATAGAGTAAGATATTTTTTCATGATTCATTTATTAAATTAGAGTTTTGACTTTGTTCTTTTTCTTACTTCATGAATTATTGGCCAATTGCTTATTCTCCGAAGTCTTAACTACCGAATAAGTTCCTGCGCTTATTCCCAAAAGCACTAAACAATTAGTGTTTATGGGCGGTATGATATCCATCTTATTATAAACTGTAACTAACATCCATATTCCAAAGATGATATTGAATAGAACAGCCTGTAATCTATGAATGCTTGCCCCGTTGGCATCAGCAATAATATCATATAATAGACCTTCCCCTTTTTCGTTCTGATGGCGACTTTGAGATGGATCGCTAACATCAATTATGTTGGCTATTGATGTAGTTCCTGCACTAATACCCAATAGTATAAGCGTAGAGGTACTAAGAACTGGAATAGTCCCGCCATTAGCAAATATTATTGTTATGAAAGCGGTAATTATAATCCATGTCCACCATGCTAGCTGAACGCGGGAGTAGCTGAATGGTTTTTTCTCAGAAGTACTAATATCTCGAAGTAATTTATACTTCTTATCAAGGTAAATGATTAGTAACAGTAACACGATAAGTGTTAGGAAAAAAATTAATTGGTTCATGGTAATAGGTTTTAAGTTATTTATTGAATGCTCATTTCTATTTCAAAAAGACAAAACTGCGACCGTAATAAACAACTCGTTCAAATTAAGAATCCTTCTTCTCGCCTACAGGTTTAGCAACTGCACCCCTTATTTTCATCAGTTTGCTTAGCAAATCGAACCAGAATGGTGCGCCTAGGGAGATCGCTATTGCGGTAACTAAGCATCCCCAGAGGTTTCTCCAACTATCGAAGATAAATCCTTTGCCCTTAACTCTCTTTGCGGTAAGAACATCTTGATTTTCTTGCGTATAAGCCTCCAATGAATCCATTCTATCCATAAGTATCTTTTGCCCTTTTAAAACCTCCTTACCAACGGAGTCGGCAATGAAATCGTTAAGAGCTTTGGTATTACCGGCAAATTTTTTAGCCAAAACGGTATCCGCTTTAAGCCTATCTGCAAGTCCTTTATCGAAAGCGGAAGTCATAAGGGCACTATCCTTAATCATGTTTCCAGCCATTTGGAGGTATTGCTCCCGAAGTTTCGGATCCCTTGAGAGGCTAGTAGCTATCTGAAATGTATCCACGTTAAATATTGTGGCAATAGTTAAACCTACCAAGAAAGTTATAAGGGTAATCCTCCTTTTGTACCAGCCACCAACACGATCCATAGTATCATTAAACCAGTTCTCAAGCAAAATTTTAAAATTCTCAAGTTTATTCTCCGATTCGTTCAAAAATTCAATCAGAAGTTTACCTGTTTCGGTATCCTTAAGGAATTTACCAGTTACTGGATCTTTGAAATCTTCTACAGATTTCCGAACCATCTCAAATGTGGTTTCCCCATCAACTTCCTCGTTTTTTAGAACATAGATTAGTGCCTTTACAAAGTTTCGAGAGTGTATGTATGATGGTTTCTTTAAAGAGAATCGAGATCCCTTACTCATATACTTTATGAGCGGAGTTTCATAAATTTTTTTGGATAAAAGGGATTGTTTGTCATCATCATCGAGCATGCGTTCAATGCCTTTTACAAGGTTTCGGGCACGTAGTTGACTATACGTTGCAATAAGTTCAACAATTGTGGTTGTAAGTAGGCTGTAAAGGGTATATATGAATACTAAGCCAATAACAACATCAAGGGCAATGCTTCCAGTCATAATTATCTGTTTTGAAATGCTAAGTTAAACAATGAGTATATGTTTATAAATATCCTGTTCAGGTGATATAGAATTGATTTAATAAATTTCTACCCTGTGTGTAAATATTTGAGAATTGCTTCGGAGCGATTCTTTACGTGTAATTTAGGATAAATATGCTTTAAATGACTTTTAACAGTTTGAATGCTAATACCTTTTCTCTTTGCAATTTCTTTGTAAAGCAAGCCTTTTGAAAGAAGATTCATAATTTCAATTTCACGATTGGTAAGGTCTTTAGTATTCTCCCAGCACTTTAGGTGGAAATTTTTAAATGATTTAATTATTCGGTTTGAAACGAACGGTTCTGATGATTTAACCTCATTATCTGCCAATTTAATTTCATCTACAATCGATTTTGTATAATTCACCTTATGAATTACCCAATTGGCACACGCTAAAACCCGTTTCTGTTCATTCTTCTCATCTATTTCCGTTGAAAGCAAAACATAAATCTGAACCTGTTTTTTCCGAATCTTTTTAACTAATTCCTTACCTTGATTACCATTTAGTTGAACATTAAAAACAAGCACCCTGTTTTCTTGGAAATTATTAATAATAAACTGCTCATCCTGAAACTCAAAACTATTAGTAGTTTGAATTGGGGTTTCATTATTAAGAACATTAATTTTATTGCTATACTCTTCCTCCAAACTATCAATGACATCTTGTTTTATCATACTAGAACAAGGTTTAGAGATTTCAATATAAAATTAAACAATAAAATTCTCTTAGCCAATATTTTAATTAAATATTTTAAAAATTTTCATTGAATTGTTTATCAGAAGAAAAACTTTTACTTTCCCAATATAAATTCATAAAAAAAGCGTTCGGGTTTTAACCCGAACGCTTTTTATTTCTAAAATGCAAATATAAGAAACTTCGAACTACTCTAAACCACGCTTCTTTAGCAATGGTATTAATGATGGTTCTTGTCCTCTGAACTTATTATACTGAACCATTCCCTCATCGTTTCCCCCTTCGGTTAAGACATGCTTTCTAAACTTGTTTGCTAGATCTTTATTGAAAATATCGCCCGAATCAACAAAAACTTGGTAAACATCTGAATCGAGAACAGCTGCCCATAGGTAAACATAATAACCAGCAGCATATCCATCAACAATATGCGCAAAATAGGTTGAACGATATCGTGGAATGATCTCCTTCATGAGGTGGATTCTATCCATCGATTTCTTCTCAAAATCGAGGACATCAATTTTCTTAGATTCCTGAATGCTATGCCAATCAAGATCTAAAACTGATGCTGCTATGTATTCAACGGTTTCAAAAGCTTGGTTGAAAGTAAGACTTTTTTGAAGTTTTTCAAGAAGTTCTTTAGGGATTATTTCGCCAGTTTTATAATGCTTAGCGTAAACATTTAAAACTTCAGGAGCTCCAGCCCAATTCTCATCAACCTGAGATGGGAGTTCAATCATATCATTGGGTAAATTCCCTGCAATTCGGTTATACTTGCCATCAATTGACAAACCATGAAGCGCATGTCCAAATTCATGGAAAAGTGTATTCACCTCGTCCCATGTTAAAAGGGAAGGAGTATCAGCAGTAGGCTTAGTCACATTGGTCACTACAGTAACAATTGGGGGAACTCTTTTACCGTTTTCATCATAGTATTGATCCCTATAATTGCCACACCAAGCACCTGCCTGTTTACTCTCACGTGGAAAATAATCTAGGTATAAAACACCAGCATGACTACCATCAGCCTCTTTTACTTCAAAGGCCTCTACATCTGGGTAATATACAGGAACATTGGTTAACTTAGTAAAGGTTAGTCCGTAAAGTTTTTTTGCAACGTAAAACATCCCTTCACGAACATTACTTAATTCAAAGTAAGGTTTAATCTCTGATTCATCCAGATTGTATTTCTCTTTTCTCAATTTTTCTGCATAATACCACCAATCCCAAGTATCGAACTTAAATTTTCCGCCTTCTCTATCAATAATTTTTTGCATTTCATCTCTATCTCTTAAGGCAACTTTCTGAGCAGGTTCCATCAGTTTATTTAAAAAATCGTAAACCTTTTCAGGTGTTTTAGCCATATTCACGCTGATTGAATACTCTGCATAGGTTTTGTACCCTAAAAGTCTTGATCTTTCAGACCTAAGGTTTGCAATGTTTAATAGATTGTCTTTGTTGTCAAACTTATCGTTATTATTGCAACGCATGTAGTAACCACGATAGATTTTTTCGCGTAAACTGCGATTCTTTGCGTATTGTAAAAATGGAATCATGCTTGGTTTTTGTAGAGTAAATACCCATTTTCCATGCGAACTACTCTCTTTAACAGTATCGAGCGCAGCCTCAATAACACCTTGGGGTAAGCCATCTAAATCCTCTTTTTTATCTAATATCATCCTGAAGTTTGAACTTGTTTCGGCTAGATGATTCTCTAGGAAGTTAAGGACGTATGTAGATAATTTCTGGTTAATTTCCCGAAGTTTTTCCTTATCAGCCTCATTCAAATTTGCACCATTTCTAACAAAATCGTTATAGTATTTTTCAATCACCCTTTTTTGTAAGGCATCTAAACTACTTGATTCACGATTCTCGTAAATAGCCTTAATTTTCAGAAACAATTTCTCGTTAAGAGAGATATTATCCGCATGCTTTGTAAGTAAGGGTGTAACTTTTTGTGCAATTGCCTGCATCGCAGGATTGGTATTTGCTGAGTTCAACGAAAAGAATACTCTGTTTATTGTTCGTAAAAGAACCCCCGATTTATCAAGCGCATAAATAGTATTATCGAATGTGGGTACATTCGTATTATTTACAATTGCATCGATCTCAGCCTGTTGATCAGCAATCCCTTTCACAAATGCTGGAACATAATGGCTAGTATCAATCTTGTCGAATGCTGGAACATTAAATGGAGTGTTGAATTCACTAAAAAATGGATTCGAGGATTTCTGCTCCTTCTGCTTACATCCAAACATCACTAAAATTGAAATCATAATTATTATTGGTAGTTTTTTCATAAATGTATTTTTGGTAAATAATTAATTTAACATTTGATATGCAATAAGTAAAAAAGCTTATTGCTTGATAGAAATTATTATAAATCGCTTTGCAATTTAGTTAAACCTACAATAACTCTATTAATTTTTTACTTGTTATAAAACCTATTGCAATAGTTCATAGCTATCTAATACTTTTAGTACCTCGGGCAGATTTGCTCGCCCAAAACCCAAGCGAATATGACTTGTTCCATAATAAAACATTTCACTAGGTACAATCATAACCCCAGTATCTTTCACAACCTTTTCGCAAAAATCAAGGCTTGGCATATTGATTTTTAGTTTAGCCAAACCAATTGTTCCTGCATTGGGCTTAATCCATGATAGTGAATGACTATGATTCTTAATAAATTCATCAAGAAGGTTTAGATTTATTTTGATTTTTTTGAGATTTATATCGATTAGATTTTCCTTATGACGCAAAGCAATAAATCCCAGAATTTCGCTTGGAGCACTACAGCAAATTGTAGTATAATCCTTATAAGCAATCATCTCATTCAATAAGGCGCTATTCTGTGTTGTAATCCATCCAATACGTAAACCAGCCAATCCAAAAGTTTTGGATAAGCCCGAAAGCGAAATCGCATTACAGTATAAATCGCTGGCTGATGGAAGCCTATTTACTGAGTCATGCTCTAAATAGCGATACATCTCATCGGAAAATATAAGTAGGTTATTCTCTTTTGCAATATCAATTACTTTTTGAAAATCATCTAACGAGGGCAAATAACCTGTTGGGTTATGCGGAAAATTGATAATAATAAGTCGAGTATTCGGGCGAATTGATTTTTCTATATCACTTGGGTCGAAATACCAACCCTTCTCCTCATTTGGTTGCCAATAGGTAATATCGCAACCAATACTCTCAACAATTTGATGTAACGATTGGTAACTTGGAGATATACAAATAACATGATCCTCTTTACATAGAATGCAATTTAAGGCAATAAATATCCCCTCTTCGGGAGTAAGAACCATTACCTGATCTGGGGTGATTTTAGAATACATTTTGGTGATTTCATCTCTAAGCATTGGAAAGCCCTGACTTTCGGTATAACCAAGTTGAAGGTTATTCCATAATTCGGTCTCTTTGCTGGTTGCCATACCAAGTATTTCCTGCATATTAAAACCATCGCAATCTGAACTAGAAAGCAGATATTGAGTATTAAACTCATATTTGGCAAAGTATCGTTCGAGTTTAAATGGTGAAATTTTCATGTTAAAAAAGGATAAAAGACTTAGAATTTAGAATTTTTATCAAATTAAAGCAAATAACTCACACTTATTATGTTTATTCTAAGATGTTCTTCATAAATTTACCAAAATTATTTATGCAACAAACCTATTAGTTTAATTGTTAAATTCTAGTTTATTAAAAATTGTATTACACTTTAAAATTAATTTATTTATGAAATCAAAAAAATTAATTTCTTCAGCATTAATCCTTCTTGCATTTGCAGTTCTAGTAGGAACTAACAATGTTCAAGGTCAGGATAATAAGTTAACTGTAGGGTATCTAAAACCCGGAAAAGTTGATGTAAAAGCATTTGTTATAAAAAGCGAAACAACCTTAAAGATTGAAGGTTATGGAGGTCTTTTCGAAAAACTTGGTAACGATCTAATGTTCTATGGATGGATACTCGATAGCAAATCAAGAAAAATTGTATGGAATCTTTTAGAGGTAGCTAACGATGAGTTTTTTCTGCATAACGACCCGGGGAGATTTAATTTCAAAAAAGATATTACACTACCTGCCGGTCAGTATGAGGTTTATTACGCAGCAGGGAGAAACTACAATCGATTTGGCAATAAGGAATATAACTTTCATATTAGTGATCTTGGCGATTTAATTAATATGATATTCAATGAAATAAATTATGATAAGGAAGATCGCTATAACAGCGTTTACTCGTCAAAATTCTCGATGACTGTTTTATTTCCCAATAACGATTTTAAAGAGGTTGCTTGGAATCAAAAAGTAAATGAATTCTCGGGGAATGCTTTAGTATCGGTTGTTCGTGCTGGTGACAACGAAAATATTAAGAAGAGTTTCACAGCACTAAAAGATGTCAAGCTAAATATTATGGAAATTGGGGAACAATCCGATGATCAATTATATGATTTTACTTGGATTGTAAACGCTAGTACTTACGAAAAGGTTTGGCCAAATGCCGAAACCCGTTTTAAAAAAGCAGGTGGTGGAAGTAAAAATAAATCAACCTTTCAAACAATAACACTACCTAAAGGAACCTATACGCTTTACTTTACATCAGATGATTCCCATTCCTACGACAAATGGAATGTCCTTCCTCCTTATGATCCACAATTCTGGGGTGTTACTATTTGGCCTGATGAGGCTGATAAGGCAAACGTTAAGGCCATTGAAGCGGTAGATCCTTTTGTACTTAAATTAAATAAAGCAAAGAATAATGCCTACCTATCACAAGGCTTCACTCTTAAAAAAGATATGAAAATTAGAGTTCTTTGTGAAGGTGAAAGCACAGGAGATTTTGACATGGCTGATTATGGTTGGATTGTAAACTCCGATAATCACACAACAGTTTGGGAATTCACCCAAAGAAAATCACAGTATGCTGGAGGAGCCGAAAAAAACAGGATGGTAAATCAGGAAATAGAACTTCCAAAAGGAAACTATACTGCATACTTTGTAACCGACGATTCACATGCATATAGCAATTGGAATGCAGCCCCTCCATTAGTACCAGAGCTTTGGGGGTTAAGCATTTTAGTTGATGCTGATAAAGAATCATTCGTTCTAAACAATGCGCAAGCTAACACTAGCGATAATAATGTAATTGCCCAAATTACTAAAGTTAGAGATGATGAGAAAATGAGTAAATCCTTTACTCTCGATAAAGCTGCTAAAGTTAGAATCTACGCTATTGGCGAAGGGGTTGATGGGGATATGGTTGATTATGGTTGGATAAAGAATCGCACAACCGACAAGGTAGTATGGGAGATGACCTACCGTACCTCAGAGAAAGCTGGTGGTGCTGAGAAAAACAGGATGTATGATGGAACAATTCTACTACCTGCCGGAGAATACACCGTTTACTTTGAAACAGATGGCTCTCACTCCTACCACGATTGGAACGATACGCCTCCTTACGATCAGGATCATTATGGAATAACTATCTCGAAAATTGAATAGCAAACAAAGAAATCCCGCAATTGCGGGATTTCTTTTATTACATCATTAAAAAGTTAAGGATTATCTAATTATTTCGCATTTTTCAGCAATTATAGAAACAACCGAAACATAATCTTTATTCTTCTTTTTCATTATAGCCCTTAATTTGTCAATATCTCGTTTTGATAATCTATCCGCTCTTCCTGCTGCTACTTGCCTGCTTACCCATGCGGAATCCTTGCATGGAGTATTATCAATATGGCATAACAGAGTTCTTTCCTTTTCCATTTTATCAATATATGCCTTATCAAGCCGAGATTCCTTTACAATTCCTTTAACTTTTACGCTCCTTTTATAAAATGTCGTATCAAAACTAGCAAGGGTGTCCTTGGGTACAATTTTTATTATTTCTCCATTTTTAGTTTCCAGTTTCAATTTCTTACCATTAAAACTGCATACATAGATAATGAGACCTTCTACTTCAACTTCTGTATTACGGTACTTGTCAATTCTTACAATTAGGCTGTCAGCAGAAATTTTTGTAGGTACTTGACCTGCTAATTTGTTTATGCTGCAAACGGCAAATATCATAGCCATTGCCGCAATCAAAAAGCGATGTTTCATTTTGTTTATTTTGATTGTTTATATTCTTTTCTTAGGTTAAGAAACTCTTTATTTACTCTATTACCTGACCTTTTATATATAGCATTACAGTTTTGTCCGTAGTATTATTTGATACTGTAACAGACTTATAGAATGAACCAATAGAGGTTGCATTAAAAGTAGCTTTAACAAACCCTTTAACTCTAGGGGCAATTGGTTTTTGTGAATACTCTACAGAAGTGCATCCACAGGAGCCTTTTGCATCCGATATTATTAATGGTTCACTACCGTTATTGGTAAACTCAAAAGTAGCGGTTACTGGAACGCCTTTTTTGACTGTTCCAAAATCAAAGGTAGTAGATGAAGCCCAGCTAATACTTGCTCCCAGAATTTTAGCATCGTTGGCCTGTTTGTCCTGTGCATTAACACAGACCGATGCTATCAAAAAAACAAAAATTGTTACTGTCGTTTTCATAATCTTCTATTTTAGGTTTTAAATTTCAACAAACTTACCATACATATTATCTATATGTTGTTAATGAAATTCAAACAAACCTTAACGAAAAGCTAAATCATCCCTTGGTATATTTATTTGTGCTATTTTTGAATTGGTTATTGTTTACTTTCATGAAAACACACAACATTCGATCTCTAATAATCTTTGCAATTATTTGCATTACAGGAATTGTTGCTAGCCAAGTTTATTGGTTTAAAAAAGCATTCGACCTTAAAGAGAAGCAGTTCAATCAAACTGTAACCATTGCACTACAGAATGTTGCCGAAACAATTTTAAGTTACAATCAAATTCAAATTCCTCTTTCATCATTAGTCAATCAAATATCGAGCAACTATTATGCAGTAATGACAAATAGCGATATTGACATTAAAACCTTAGAATTCCTCCTAAAGAACGAGTTTCAAAAGAAAAAATTAAACCTTGATTTTGAGTATGGTGTGTACAACTGCCAAAGCGAAAAAATGGTTTATGGCAACTATATCTCTTCAGAATCCCAATCCATCCCAAAGAAAATACGCGAATTACCAGTCTGGAAAAAGGATAATTACTACTTTTCGGTATTCTTCCCAAATAAATCAATCTATCTAACCGGTCAACTTGGTATATGGCTCTTTACAACGGCTGTGCTTTTTCTTGTTTGTATTTTCTTTGGGTACTCGCTATTAATAATACTACAGCAAAAACGATTATCGGACATCCAGAGTGATTTCATAAATAATATGACGCATGAGTTTAACACACCCATTTCCTCCATTATGGTCATGAGCCAGCTTCTGAGAAAGGAGGAAATTAGCAGCAATTGCCCAAAAGTTACAGAGTACTCAGGGTTAATTACTAAAGAGGCAACCCGGATAAAAGATCAAATCGATAAGATTTTGCAAATCGCAATTATGGACAAGCATAAAGCTATCTATAGTTTCGCAATAATTAACATCCATGAATGTCTTTATGAAGCCCTAAATACCATAGAGTATCGGGTAAAAGAACAAGGTGGGCAGTTAAATATATCAACAAAAGCAATTCAAAATTTAATTTACGGCGATTCTGTTCATCTTATTAATGTATTCTTCAATCTTGTAGATAACTCCTTAAAATACAACATTAACATACCTGAAATTAGCGTCTCAACATTCAATATAAAACAAAAAATATGCATTAAAATCTGCGATAATGGCATTGGCATAAGTACTAAGCACCAAAAAATGCTTTTCAGCAAATTCTTTCGTGTTCCAACAGGTAATGTTCATAATGTTAAAGGATTTGGCATTGGGTTGTACTATGTTCATAAAGTAATCCATGCACATAAAGGCTCTATTAAGGTAAAGAGCACCCCAATGCAGGGTACAGAGTTTACAATTGTTTTACCAATAGCTAAAAGCAAAATAAATGTATAAAGCCAAAATACTACTTGCAGAAGATGATTCGACTCTAGGGGTTGTAATTAAAGATTATCTAACAATTAGTAATTACGATTGCACCTTAAAGGATGATGGTTTGGCTGCATGGAATACCTTTCAATCCTATAAATTTGACATTTGTATTTTAGATATTATGCTTCCGAGTATGGATGGATTTAGCCTTGCCGAAAACATAAGAAAAATCAACACTAATGTGCCAATACTTTTTCTTACATCGAAGCAATCGAAAGAGGATAAAATAATAGGTTTTAAAACTGGTGCCGATGATTATATTACAAAACCATTCAACATTGAAGAATTGGTATTAAGAATTGAAGTCTTTCTTAAACGAAGCAACAATCAAGTATCTCCTGAGACAATATTTCAAATCGGTCAATATACCTTCAATTACCAAAATCTTTCGTTACAGATAGGAAATACCAAGCAACAACTTTCTCAAAAGGAAGCAGATATTCTCAAGATTTTATGTAAAAACGCAGGAGATATTGTTAAACGCGATGATTTACTAAATACTATATGGGGTAGCGACGATTACTTTAAAGGGCGTAGTTTAGATGTATTTATATCGAAATTAAGGAAATACCTAAAGGATGATCCTAAAATCGAAATTCAAAATTTATATTCAATTGGGTTTAGGTTTAAAGTTGAGAATTAAAGATAATAAACTACCTCGCAGCAGAGCTTCGAGGAATTAACCTAAAGAGATTAAACATTGTTGATTTTGCATAAATGCAAAATCGTCAAACCTCCGTGTCCTCTGTGCTTCTCAGCATCAATAAACATCATTATGGCAAGTTTGTACCTTATTAAAACGACTTTTTATTAAAAACAGAACTTAAAACCTCTGTGTTAAAATTTATATTGAACTCCGTTTATTTTAATGTTATTTAACTTCTTTATTTTGATCAAAATATTAATTTCGTCCCCCGTTATAAAAACAAATCAAACCTAATAAAATTAGTATGGGACTTTTTAACCTAGGGGGATCATCAGAAATCTCCAACGAGAAAGAAGCTTTTTTTGCAATTATCTTTGCCTGCATGGCGGCAGATGGCGAAATAGCACCAGAAGAGGAAATCAATCTTATTAACCTACTTTCTAGTAGACCAACTTTCCGTAAGTTTGACCTTCGCGATGCAATGAAGAAAATTCAACGCATCCTAAAGGAGACCAAGAATCTTGAGGGTTTGTTAGATAAAGCCGTTGAGAAAATTCCAGCAGAACTACGAGCTACAGTTTACACCAATGCTGTAGACTTTGTTTTAGCTGATGGTGATGTTGCAAGCGAAGAAGAAGCAGTAATTGCTATGATAAAAAGCAAACTGGCAATCTCCGATGAGCTATCGAAAAAGATTATTGAGGTTATTATTCTAAAAAATAAGGCTTAATGCCTATTTTTCATAATGAACGAAGAGGTGGAAATTCCACCTTTTTTTATGCTTCGAACTAAAAAAAATTTCGCAAGAACGCCAAGTTTTCGCTAAGTTCGCAAAGTATATTATTCATTATCTCAACACTTTGTGGGCTTAGCGACTTTGCGTGATATATTTTTTTATTGCTGAACAACTACAACTTATGAAATTTCATCGCTTTAACACAACTCATTGAATTTTCGGGAAAGACTTACCCCATAACCCCCACTCTATACTGTATTATACAATTACCCGTTTTCTTCCCTGTGTTTATTGAATACGTCCTGAAAGGACAACCTATTATAGCCCATGGCAACGCCTTGGGGCAAGGTTTCAATGTTGTTTTTAGCGGGCTGAAAGCCCAACTTAATCTACCCTTTCAGGGTGAAAAAAATCACGATTCATTACCCTAGGCGACGCTTTGCTTGCCATTGGGCTAAGATAATTTGGGCTTACAGCCCGTTATACCATCATCTTTCTTTTTTTCCTTTGCATGTCCCTAGTTTCGAGCATTTCAAGAACGTTGAATTCTTTACCGCACTGTTTGCATACATAATCCAGTGTATGAGTATCGGCATAGTACTCTTTCTCAAGCTTTGGATGATCGCAGGGTTTTGTACCCCACTCATCTCTTAGTTTTTTTGCTTTTAAGTACTCCATATTGGTTTGTATTTAAATTAGCACTAAAAACATCTATATAATTTAAAGTATAAGCAGTAATTACAAAACGAATTTGTAAATCAAATATACGAAAATCAAAGGCTAAACAAAAACAAAATAGGTAACTACTCAGATATATACTTTATTGTAAACTAACAAGGCTGTGCGGTCTTTTAAGTTTCTCGCAAAGTCGCAAGTCTCGCTAGGGAGAAAAACTTTTAGTTTTTTCTCTTTGCGCACAAACTGTAGGTTCATCTAATCATAATATTTCAATATCTTTCAGTTGGTTTTAATTTTGTTCCTCATCTATCTTATATTCTTTGTGACTTTACGTGAGATATTTTTTTTGAGGAATAGTTACGATGAAGGAAATTTACCCGCTTTATACTATTTTTGGGTAATAATAAAAGAAATGATTGATAGTAATAACCTGATAAGGGACATAAGGCAAAACCTAAAATATCCACTCCCCGGATTACCGGCTCAGCTTCGAATGGCACCATCCTTTAGGGGCGAACTCCTTAAAACAAACAATGGCAACAATTCCCGCAAAAGTGCTGTTTTGATATCCCTTTTCCCCGAGAACGGTAAACTAAACACCCTCTTAATAAAACGAACCACCTACGATGGTGTGCATAGCGGTCAGGTAAGTTTTCCTGGCGGAAAATTCGATGAAGTAGACGAGTCCTTAATTCAAACTGCACTTCGCGAAGCCTACGAAGAGGTTGGCATCAATCCCAGCGATGTTGAAATTTTAGGAACTCTCACCCCTCTTTTTATCCCTGTAAGCAACATGGAGGTACAACCCGTTATCGGATTACTAAATACAAAGCCCGAATTACAACTAAACTCACACGAAGTAGAATTTACCATTACCGTTCCAATTTGCCACCTAAAAAATCCTGCAAATCATCTGGTAAAGGATATTATAGTAAAAGGGTACTCCATAGAAGCACCCTATATCAAAGTTGATTGCGAAGACGTTTGGGGAGCAACAGCAATGATAATATCTGAATTTATTGAGCTTTACAGCTGCTGATTATTGCCTAATAATATTCTTGTAGTGGTCGTAACGTTCCAAAATCTCGCTTACATAGCGATAAGTTTCCGCTCCCCTTAGGTAGCCATAACGAACAACCGAATCGTTGCAAAAATCAACCTTATTCTGAATAAAAAAACCAACATTATTGTCCCATACATTTGGATCTTTGCCATATTTTTTGGCAAGATTTCTTGCATCAAGAATATGCCCATAACCAGCATTATAAGCCGCTAAAACAAACTTCAATCTTTCCTTCTCGGGAATTCTGATATCCTCCATGTTCTTCTCAAGCATCTTAAGGTAACGAACACCCATTCTTAGCTGTAAACTTGGATTTGCCTCATGAGCAATACCAAAATACTCTGCGGTAATTGGCATAAACTGCATTAACCCGTAAGCCCCGCTCTCCGATTTAACGTATGGATTAAACTTCGATTCCTGATATATTAACGAAGCTATTAACCTCCAGTCCCAGCTAATTCGACTACTCTCCGATTTAATCTGCTCGTCAAAAACCGATAGTTTACCCTTAGTGGTGTAAAAATATTCGCTCTTAATCATAATTGCCATATAGGGATTATCGTAGTACTTATTATAAACATTAGCATACCCTAAACCCTTTACAAATGTTTTAAGCCATTGATTCACCTTGCCGAGTAAATCAGGTGATTTTTTTCCCACAGCCCAAGCAACATTTTGATTAGTTCCAATAATTGTTTCAAAATCGACATTAGAATATAAAGGTGCTTCTACCCTAGCATAAGTCTCGTCACAAACTGCAAAATCAATCTTCCCAGATGACACCAAATCAACAAGACCCTCAGTTAAACCATCAGAATATTCTTTAATTGTAATCGGAATCTTATTCTCAATACTAATGTTTTTAAGTACAGTTACAGCCACTGACTTTGCCTTAACATAAACAGTTTTATTGGCTAAAGAAACTTGATCTCGAACTATACTATTACCAATCTCGGTGTTTTTGCTAAAATTCTTTCGCTGTACAAGAACCTGATGAGTTTGTTGGTATGATTCCGTGAACTCAAAATTCTTATAATTACCAGCTACTCCTAGCAAATTAGTTGCAATGATATCAACCTCACCCCTCTTTAGCATTTTCATTGCCTCATCGGGATCATTCTCAGCAATTAGCTCAAGTTTCACACCCAATTCTGTAGCCAGAGCAACCAGCATATCATACTGATATCCCATTGGTTCACCCTTGTAAATAAAGTAGTTTGTTGATGTAAAATCAGTAACTGCTACAATTTTTCCAGCGGTAAGAATTTGCGCTAAATCGCGAGATTTATCTTTTACTTTAATAATACTCGAATCTTTGGAAACACAAGCAAAAAGAAAAATAAAAACAAAAAAAATAAAATACCTTACTCTATTTAAGATAAATACTAACATCACTAAAATTTATTGATTTAATTATTCAGAAACACCGAATTGACAATGATTGTTTAATTATGATTTTAATCGTAAAAAATCCACGAGACACCAATTTTAAAAATAAAGCGGTTTAAAGGATAGTGAATAGTTGAAAAAGAATCACCACTACCTGACATTCCATTGACATGATCACCCTTAAAGAATAATACTGCCCTTTTCCATTTAAAATCTACAAAAACATCAACAATTGGGTACTCCCCAATCTGTTTTTCTTTCTGATTATGAAATTGACCTGTGGCTGGCGAATAAGCATCGACAAAGAATTTTGAACGATAAAAGACATTTGCTCCAATTCTTCCTAGCAGAACCTTTTTTACTAATTCATATTCAAAAAATAGTGAACTGAAAACTGAAAAGGTTGGTAGATTAAGAATCTCCTTATTGGTATTTGCTTGCCATACAATCCTATTAGTAAAGTGCAAACCTCCTAGTTTAAAATCTTTTTGTACAAATGCAGATGTTACAGTTACTCCCGATGTTTGCTTTGGAACACCAGTAGTATCAAAATAAACATAGTTATTAATTCTCGCAAGATTATACCCTGCCTCAAATCTCCACTTATCAGCGCCAATTGAACCTCCAACTAAAAACCATTTCTCTTTTACAAAATCATTATCCCATTTGTAATGATTTGAATAATAGTTTTTCAGAAAGATATCCGGTTCTTTATCAGAAATCTCAATCTTTGCTTTAATATACGGATATTCACTCGACTTCCACGGAGAAATCATCATTTGACCTAATAACTCTTTATCGGCAGCTCTATAACCATCAATATACATTCTTAAGGAACCAGTATACGATAAATATGGTGAATAGCTGAAAACCCCAAGGCCAAAATTATTTGATTCAATTCTATTGTCTGATCTTTTAAAAACAAAATCATTCGGTTGGAAATAATAATATTTCCCTCTAGTATTGGTAATCCAAAACCTTAAGCCAGGCAAGCCGGGAAACTTAGCTAATTGATCAATCTCTCCAAGAATTGTCGATTCGTAGGTAACTAGCATAGATGAGTCATGAGTAGCACCTTGGCCTATATAAAAGTTCTTATAGTACGATCCATTCCAAGAACTTGAGGTATCAACATAAGTTCTAGTACTTTTATTAGCCACAAACATTGCCTTAAGGCTAAATACAGGTTTTTTAATCAATATCTGATTTCCTTTACTGTCCTTCCCTTTCACCCATCTGTTGATAATATTATAACCAACGATTCCCGAAAAGCCTTTTTGTTTTTCCTCACTTGAAGTCCCATGCAACTTAAACTTTATCAAAGCAGCTTCAATACTAGCATCCTGAATTTCAGCATCATTCACTAAACCACCATTTTCTTGATTTCTAATCCGAGCATATGAAAAATTACTTTGGAAAGAGAATCTATCCCTATAATAGCTAGCAAAAAAAGAAAAAAGATTATTCTTTGTTAGCTGATCTTTATACATGCCCTTTGTACCAAAATAATCATATACAAACCCAGCATTCAAATATTTATTCACATTCTGGGTATGTAAAACATGCATAGTCTGCTCAGCCTCTCTATTTCCACCACCCATTGAATAATTAACAAGCGATAAAGGTTTTTTTACATGAAACTGGTTAAGTTCATCTATGTCAGATGAATAATCAGAATGATATCTAGAAAATATAAACTTATAATCTCGATTCCTATTGAAAAAATGATCGGTTTGTAATGGAGCACCCATATTACCTAATGAAGTGATTGTTTCAAGTCGTTTTTGTGTAGGTATTATTAGGTGCGGAAAGAAAAGCGAAGTGTCAACCCCTTCGGTAACTTCTAAATCAAATGATTTAGGGTTTAACCTCCATGAAACAATCTTATGTGTTGAGTCCACTCCATTAAGAATATCTAAAATATTTTTCTTAGATATCTTTTTTAATGACAATGAATCTATAACAAGAGTCTTTTTAAAATCAGGATTAACAACAACCTTTTTTACTGTATCAGAAATATTTAATGTATCAATCTGCTGGTATGAATTCATACCAGCAAATAAAAGCCTCTGAAATAAAAGTAAAGTAAAAAGTAGAGGTGCTATTTTCAAATAATTATATTTTCTCATTTGGAATGCAAATATAATCCAAATTTATCTCAAAACACCAACCCGGGGTCGGAATCGGGTGGGGCGGGGCCAAAAAGCGCAAAATAAAAAAGCCCCTAGGGTGTACCTAGGGGCCTGTGGGTGGCGACGTCCTACTC
>JABFRB010000048.1 GCA_013141385.1 Bacteroidales bacterium
ACAAGGCTGCTGCTGACCTATTCTCTAAAGCCGTATCTAGGGTAAGGCAGCCCATTGAGTCTTTCTTCAACTGGCTTGAGGAGAAAACTGGCATTCAAAGGGCGTCTAAAGTTCGATCGACAAACGGATTGCTTGTTCATGTGTTTGGTAGACTAGCCGTTGCATTTATGTACCTTTTTTTCAACCCTTAATTCGCATTTGAAAGTAAAAGTCAATCCATAAGCGATTCTTTATTAAGTAAACTGGAACAAGGAAAATTTATTGATATAAAAAATTGGAAATCATTGGCTGACAGCCTAACCATTACCTTACAAGCTTTGAGCAATGATGGACACATGTATGTCAGGAATGACCCTAAAGCCATAAAGGAGCTGATTGAATCGAAAAAAAATGAACCCATTTCGTTAGAAAAGATTTCCGGTGAAGACCCATTTTATTATGGCAAAGATGCTGAAATGAAAAACTTTGGGTTCAGTGAAGTAAAAATTCTAAAGGATAATATTGGCTATATCAAACTTTCGGAAATAAATATCTCCGAGAAAAGTTTACCCACTCTTTATGCTGCCATGCAGTTTATTGCCCATACAAAAGCATTAATTATTGACCTAACTGATAATGGTGGAGGCGGCAGTGATGTTGGGGCGGTATTACAATCATATTTTTTACCGAAAGACATTGCATTGTTGGAATTTGTAAGCAGGACCGAAGAAAAATATGTAGATAAAACGGTAACCTGGCTGACCGAAAAGAAATATGATAACCCACTTTACATTATTATTAATGGGAAGACGGGTTCATCGGCTGAAGCATTTGCTTTTACAATGCAAACACAAAAACGGGCCAAAATTATTGGCAAACATTCTGCAGGTGCCGCACACATGAATACCTGGTTTGTTGTAAACGATAACCTATTTGCCTCTATTTCCACCGCTGCCCCAACTATTCCCGGCACCGAAGAATCATGGGAAAGAATAGGTGTAAAACCCGATTTTGAAATTGATGCAGGAAACGAAATTGATTTTATATTTTAGGTCTTATAAAATTGTAAAACATTATTGTTATATCAAAAATTTATTACATTTAATCCCTTACAGGACATAGCTTAGCGTTATCAGTCATCTTATACATACATTAACAAACATTGAACAGGACAAGATATGAAACCCCCATGCAGGAAACTGCACAAAAACGGATGAAAATTTGCATGGGGTGTTCCATTCGTACAAAACAATTGATATTCAACGAACTAAAAATTATTTACGGATGAAAACATATATTTCTATTTTAAGAGGGATAAATTTAGGAGGACATAACACAATAAAAATGGACAACTTGAGAAGGCTCCTTTCCCAAAATGGGCTTAATAATGTTGAAACATATATTCAAAGCGGAAATGATGTTTATCAATATAAAAACATTGAAACTAAAAAGCTAGACACCCTGATAAAGGAAAATATATTTCAAGAATTTGGATTTGAGGTACCTGTTATAACCTTGACAATTGAAGAATTAAAGACGGTTGCAAAAAACAACCCTTTTCCAAATAATAAAATGAAAGACCCTTCATTTTTTCATGTAACTTTTTTGGCAGATAAGCCCCAACTTGAATATTTGGAAAAGATTAAAGATATAAACTATCAACCTGATGAATTCGTAATACTTGACAAGGCTGTTTACCTTTATTGTCCTGAAGGTTATGGAAATACTAAACTTTCAAATAAATTCTTGGAAAACAAGTTGAAGGTAACTGCAACAACCAGAAATTGGAAAACAACGAATGAACTTATTGTAATTGCCGATAAAATAAATGACAAACGATGAAAAAAAATTAATTAGAACTAAAGAAAAGTATATAAACAAAGGCCTTAAAAGAGTTTGGGATGTTTAAACCGATACTACAACAGACAGGAATGGTGTTATCATTGAGACAAAAAACGAACAGTTAACTTTTAAATATCAATACAACAATTAATATGGCAACAAACATTTCAAGAATTGCAATCAACGCTTCTGTTCACAAAGTTTGGGACACCTTAACAAATCCTGAAAAAGTAAAACTTTGGCAATTCGGAAGCGATTTGATTACAACCTGGGAAGTTGGCGGCAGCATTGAATTTGTAACAGAATGGGAAGGACAGATTTTTAGACAAGGGGGGAAGATTATTGATATCAGGCAAAATGAGTTAATAAAATATAGTTTGTTTGCCCCACGACCGGACCTTGAAGACAAACCCGAAAATTATTTTGTGATGAGTTACGTTTTGACATCAGATAACGCACAAACAAAACTTGAGATAATACAAGAAGACAACCGTCCAAATGCGGTTCAGGAAGAACCACAAGGCGAAGAAAATCCTGTTTTGAAAATGTTGAAAGATGTAGCAGAAACAAAATGAACGAATCAATGAACTGCAAATATGGATTTTATACATGTAGGATCGATTGAATTCAATTCGGTGATTAAATCTTGAATTTGCACAAAACTCCAATTCGTTAATGGTAATTGTAAATCGACAATAAATCAACAAAATAGAACATAAAGAGATGATCCAAAGCAATGTAAATCAAGGACAAAGAAGTAATAGTGTCATTATCGAATGTCCGACAAATCTTGGCTTATCTAAAAAACCTTATGCCAACGAACCTGGTGTTAAACGGCTACCTATGTGGCTAAAAAAGTGGGGATTTCATGCCGCAATTACTCCAAATAAAATAATTAGTATTGAAGCACCTGAATATTCGGCCAACATTGATCCTGAAACTGATGTTAGAAATGCAGGAGCCATAATTAATTATGCAATTAAACAAAGTGAAATAATTGCAAATAAGATACATAATGATTCATTCCTAATAGTTTTGGGTGGTGACTGTAGTGTACTTGTAGGAACTTCAATTGCGCTTAGAAAAATGGGGCGTTTTGGCCTGTTTTTTTTAGATGGCCATACCGATTATATAAAGCCTGAGCAATCGCATACCCACGGAGCCGCAGGTATGGACTTGGCAATAGCTTGCGGATATGGACACCCTAATTTAACTAACATATTGAATCTTTGTCCTTATATAGAGCAACAAAATGTATTTTGTGTTGGTAATAGAGAATATGATGACGATTATGAAATGCCTATTAAAGAATCGCAGGTAACATACATTCCACTTAACGAACTAAGAAAAAGAAGCATTAAAAAAACCGTTATTCAATTCCTTAATATGATAGAAAAACATAAACTTGACGGATTCTTTATACACTTTGATGTTGATGTTTTAGATGATACAATTATGCCGGCTGTTGATAGTAGGGAAAATGACGGGCTTTCTTACTTTGAATTGGAAGAAATTCTAACGCCATTAATTGGTAGTAATAAAGCTTTTGGTATGGAAATCACAATTCTTGATCCAGATTTAGACCCTAACGGAAGTTATACGAGAGATTTTATTAAAATCGTGACACCAATAATCAATAAATTAAAATAAAATGAAAATACATTTTTGGGCAATTATAACTTTATTAGTTTCCTATAACTCTTATGGACAAAAAAATATGGATTCATTTTCATATTTCAATTCACCTTTTCCAAATGACACGCCTACATTATTTGCAGAAGGAATAATATCAACACAATTCAATGAATTAAATTCCAGTTTTTCACCGGACGGAAATACGTTTTTATACACCGTTGCCAATAATTCCTATTCAAATACCTTTTACACTATATTCGTTTCAAAAAGAGTAAATGGCAAATGGTCGAAACCACAAATTGCTCCATTTTCAGGGCAATACAGCGATGCCGACCCTTTTTTTTCGCCGGATGGAAAGCTAATTTATTTTATTTCGTATCGTCCTGTTGACAAAGATATGAAGGGAAAAAGCGATTTTGATATTTGGTATTTATCTTATGAAAAAGACAGATTTGGGCAACCACAACATTTAGGAGAAAATATTAATTCGGGCAAAGATGAATTATATCCCACCGTATCAATCAACGGAAACCTTTATTTCAGTACTGAAAATGGCGAAAATGGTTATGATTTGATGGTTTCTAAGTTTATAAATAAAAATTTTGAAAAACCTGAAAGTATTAGTGATTCAATCAATACAAAGGCAATAGAATTTGATGCATGTATTTCACCAAACGAAAGTTATATCATATATACCGCCTTTGGTGGTAAGGGTGGGCTTGGAAGTGGCGATTTGTATATTAGTTTTAATGAAAATGGCAAATGGACATCAGGAAAAAATCTAGGCAGTAAAATAAACTCAACATTTATGGAGCAATGTCCAGCTATTTCGCCTGATGGAAAATATTTTTTCTTTACAAGTTTTCGCGACAATGATAACTTTAATTATAAAACAACTTATTCAACAGAAGATTATTATAAATTACTGCAATCGCCTTTAAACGGTATGGCAAATATTTTTTGGGTGAAAAGTGGAATGATTATAAATAGATAATAACAAGTTTGCACAAATAGTAACAATAGAGATAAAATGAAAATTCATACCACAAATTATTCGGACACTTTTATTGAAATTGCTGATGATTGCCCAGTGACTATTGGAGAAATCCCTCCAACAAAAGGAGATACTCAAACTGTGGCGGGTATGCAATTTGACTTAGTGAGTAAAAACCCATATAAGTTTACTTCTGACGATATATTATTTCAGGTTTACGCAGAACGAAACGACTTGATAAGGAGCGAATACGATGAAGCAAGGCAACAATTTTTCTCAAAAGGACAACCTTGCTTCAGGGCTTCACCATTGACAAAAAGATATGGATGGGGTGTGCATAGCAACAAAGATGGAAAAATAGCTTTGTATGGTTGTGAAACCAAGGAATACGAAAAATTTGTAAAAGACAAGGCACTTAAGGTAATTAAAGCAATGAAATCAAGTAAATAAACAAATATGAATATAGCATTGACAGACATAAATTGGTTGGCGGTACTAGTTGCAACCATTGCCTATTCAGCTTTTAGCGGAATTTGGCACAAACAATTTGCATTTGGCAAGAAATGGGAAAATGCCATGGGTTTTAACAGGCCAGAAAATTGGAAAGAAACGGCAATTTATTTTGTTGTACCTTCTATTTCGTGTTTAACAACTTCAAGTGTAATCGCGATTTTACTAAATCTTATAAACGTGACAACATTTAAAGGCGCATTGACCTTAGGGCTGCTATCAGGAATTGGTTTTGCAACCGCGGTAACTTTTACAAATGCAGTTATTCCAACCATGAAAAAGCCATTAGTTTTTGGAGCAATAACAGGGACAGCCCATGCCATAGGAATAACATTAGTAACGATAATTATTTATGCAATTTCAAAATAAATGACAAAAGGCCGAACCGCTAACACGCGTTGGCGGTCATTCCCCACAACAACAAACAACATTTTCCAATATGAGTAAATTGATAATTTTAGCAGGACTACCAGGAACAGGAAAGACAACACTATCAAGAAAATTATCTATAACACTTAATTACTTTTACTTAAGAGTTGACTGTATTGAAACACCTTACTCTGCATATAACCCAAAAGCAGGAGAAAACGGAGAAGGATATGAAGCATTGATAAATTTGGCCTACGAGAATCTGGTGTTGGGACATAATGTGATTATTGACACGGTAAACCCACTTCATATTAGCAGAAGAATGTTTAATCAATTAAAAGAAAGAAGTAAATCAGCAACCGTTCAATTTGAACTAAAAATAAAGAATTCCGAACTTCACAAAAACCGTGTGAAAAACAGAAAACCTGATGTTAATGGACTTAAAATTCCTACTTGGGAGGATGTAATCGACCGGGAATATGAAGAATGGAAACAGGAATTGGACGGGAAACGATTTGAAATTTGGACAGACGATATGGAAAATGCTTTTGAAACTTGTTTAAAAGTAATTTCTGAAGAATTAACCAACATTGACGAATAAAGGCGACCACATAACATCGGTTAGCGATCTCTGAAACGGATGACAACAAAATCGAATATTGATTGCAAAATGAGAGCACAAAACATTACACCAAATGATAAAATTGCACCGTATGTTGACAGAATATTGGTGATTGAAAATGAAGTGATTCAGAATCCTTTCATACTTCCTCTTTATGCTAATGGTGTTCCGAATTTGCTTTTTATGTCTGTAAAAGGCAAACTTGGGAATAGCCACAGTAATTATTTAACTCTTTTTGGGCAAACCATTTTACCGGAGCAATTAACATTAAGAGAAGACTTTACATTAATTGCTTACTTTTTTAAACCCCATACCCTAATTTCACTTTTTGGTATTGCCGCTTATGAATTGACGGATAAACCAATTGACCTCAATTTACTTTCTCCTCAAAAAACTATTATACTTCAGGACAGATTATTGAATTGCGAAAGTATTGAGGATATGATTCAATCAATAGACAATTATATTTATGGTCTTGCAAAAGCAACCAAAGAGATTTCATCAACCATTAAATATGCTTCTGAGAAAATAACGAAACATTATTCAAAGGAATCACTATCGAATATTCAAAGAGAATTGAATATTTCAGAAAGAACATTCCAAAGAATGTTTGAAAAACATATTGGTATTTCACCAAATATTTACAGGCGCATTTGTCAATTCAATTCAGCGTTTATGGATCTGAATTCTGGAAATTACCATAACTTATCTGATATAGCCTACAATCACGGCTATTCTGACCAAAGCCATTACATTCGTTCTTTTAAAGAATTTACGAACATAACCCCAAGTGAATACCTGAAATATGGAACAAATTGATTTAGCTCAATGTCGGTTTTATTCTATTTGAATATAAAATAATGTGCCAATTTTGCAAGTAAAAAAAGTTAAAGAAATGAAAAAAGAAACATTAAAAAGCATTGGAGCTGTAGTTGCTGGATTTGCGACATTGGTAATTTTATCATTACTAATGGACAGCATTTTGGAAAAAACAGGCATTATGAAAACAGACCCATTTTCCGATAATTCTGTTTGGTTGATTGCAATAATTGTTCTGTATAGAACAGTTTTCAACACGTTCGGTAGTTATTTGACTGCACGACTTGCACCAAGCAAACCAATGAAACATGCCATTATTCTCGGAATAATTGGTTTTGCATTGACTATAATAGGATTGATTGCAATGTGGAATATTCCACCACGTTGGTACCCTATTTCGCTTATATTATTAACGCTGCCTGCTGCTTGGCTTGGCGGAAAAATATTTTTATTAAAAACTAAATAGTCAATGGCAAAAAAAGAAACCAACCTAACCTTAGGTATTTCCGAACCTCAAAAGGTTAATGAGTATATGGATAGCTTAAAACATCCTTTGCTTGACCTTGCTCAATACCTGCGAACTTATATTTTGAGTATTGACAAAAATATTGGAGAAGGAATTTATTGGAATGTGCCGACATTTTTTTTTACTGGTAAAATGAAACCATTTGATTCCAAAGAATACAAAAGATTTATTGTTAATTTCAACTTCTACAAACAAGACACACTACGAATTGTTTTTTTGAGAAGTGCCGACACAACAGACCTAACTGGACTTCTTGAAGGCGACTATAAGGACGGTAGACGAATTTCATCATTTAAAAGTATTGACGAATTGAAAAAAAAGGAAAAAGAATTGAAAATCATTATAATACAGTTGCTGGAATTAATGGACAAATGACAATTGGGAAATAACAAAGAACCGCTATTAAAGAGATAAATAGATGAAGATATGTTAAACAAAAAGAATTATAAAAACGGACAAAAAGTCTACGAACTAAATGGAAACAAACTGACTTACTTTTTCAAAAACGGGAAAGTAAAAGCAGAAGGACTTTTTGAGAACAACCTAATGGATGGTGAATGGCGTTTTTATCGGGAAACAGGACAACTTTGGCAAATCGGAAACTTTAATGACGGACAAAAACTGGGCAATTGGATCCGGTACGATAAAAGCGGTAAGTTGGAGTATCAAGAAACTTTTAAAAATGGTAAAATAGTTAAATAATTTGGTTATGAACAAAACAATTTTAAAAAGCATCGGGGCAGTTTTAGCTGGATTTATTTTTGTTGCAGTTATTTCAATTGCAACCGACGTAGTATTAACAAAAACAGGAATAATGAAGCAGCCTTTTGATTTAAACGGTCCTTGGTTTATAATTTCAGTGATTTTTTACCGAAGTATATATACCACAGTTGGTTCTTTATTAACCGCCCGCCTTGCCCCGAACAAACCAATGCGCCATTCAATGATAGGTGGGGCTATTGGTTTTGTAATCAGCATTATTGGAGCAATTGGAATGTGGGACAAACCACCTCATTGGTATGGAATTGCGCTTATAATTATAGCCCTGCCTTGTGCTTGGTTGGGCGGTCAACTATTTGTAACTAAATTCAGTACAAAATGAAAATTTTACCAAGTATCACTACTGGAATTTCCGAGACAGAAAAGGTAAATGAGTTCATGGCTGGACTCGACTATCCATTAATTGACGTTATACAATATCTGAGAAAATACATTTTATCGATAGATAAAACTATTGGTGAAGGCATTTTTTACAATGCACCTGTATTTTTTTACACAGGAACCTTGAAACCGTTTGACCCGAAAAGTTACAAGCGGTATATTGTTGGGTGCAATCCACCCTGAATCAGAGAAACTGACTTCTCAAGCAAACGTTTTTCTATGAGATGAAAGTTGAAACACAATGAATAAATTGATAATTGTAATTTACTGAATATATTATATTTACAAAAACGTTAGTTAGAACCTATATAAGAAAGACACCTTGCGGATGATTTTTCTCAGAGGAGCAAGTGCTTCTGACCCAACAGGTTTACTTGAAGGCGACTACAAAGACGGCAGGCGGCTTGTATCGTTTAAAAGTATTGACGACGTAAAAAGCAAAGAAAAAGAGTTGAAAAATATAATACAGCAATTGCTAAAATTGGTGGACAAATAATTACAACGATGAAAAATAACGAACCGCTAATAACAAGCAAGCATCGGTTAAAATATATCATATATAGTAAGTTGACTAAATTGACTTAGACAAAACGCTGATTGCATCTTCCTGTTCTTTAAAATTAAGTGAAGCAAATCCAAGCCTGGCAGCATTGTAATTTATGGTTCCCGTATTATAAATACTGCCATTACTTACTGTCAATCCCTTTCCGGCTGCCTTTTCTGAAATAGTTTTAAGGTCACAATCATTAAAATTAACCCACACTGCCATTCCACCATCAGGCACTTTAAATGATACGCGATCACCTATTTTATCATTTAATTGAGTACAGAAATAATCCCGTCTTTCGTGATACAGTTTTACCACCTTTTTGATGTGTCTTCCTATTGTACCATTCTTGTAAAGCTCGGCAATAGAAGCTTCCATCATACTATCACCCTGCCAATCAATGGACCTGCGTATATGCGCAACCGCATCAATGAAATTTTCGGGGGCCACCATAAATCCTAACCGGATAGATGGTACCAACGTTTTTGTTAAAGTGCCGATGTAAATAACATTGCCATGATAATCGAGGCTTGCCATCGGAAGAACCGGACTGCTATTATAATGAAAATCAAAATCGTAATCATCTTCAACAATGGCAAATTTGTAACGAACTGCCAGTTCAAGTAAGCGGATACGTCTTTCAGGTGATAATGTTACCGTTGTAGGAAAATGATGGTGAGGAATAACATAAACCAATCTAATCTCTTTTTTTAGGCATAGTGCTTCAATTGCATCAACGCTTATCCCTGAAGCATCCACAGGAACTCTGTTAATAACTGCACCAGCTTGCTGAAATGTAAGTGATGCAGCGAAATATCCGGGTTCGCCCACTATTACATGATCATATGGTTTGATCAGCAGTTTAGTCGTCAGATAGATTCCCATCTGCGCACCTTTAGTAATCATAAGGTTACTACTGGTAACGGGAAGCCCTCTGGTATCAGTTAAAAAAGTGGAGAGCATCTCAAGGAGATAGGCTGATCCTTTTGGGCTGCCATATTTTAAATACTGCTTAAAGGTCTGTAACCTTGCAAGGCTGCGAAACTCACGTAACAGAAGTTCAGTAGGTGCCAGGCGAATATCGGGGAACCCATTATCAAACACTAAGTTTTTCGATTCCTGGTAATTTGACAAGGGGAAATGAACGAGGTTTTTTTCATCAATGGAGAACAATGTTTTTTTCTGATAACCGTTCAATTTTCCTGAAGTGGGTAGCTCAATCGGACTAATCACAGGTAAATCATTAACGATAAATGTGCCTTTGCGCGGAAAAATTTCGACTCAACCCTGTGCCATTAATTCATCATATGCATTTTGCAATGTTTTGCGGTGAATACCCAGAAGTACAGATAACTCCCTAGCTCCTGGCAGTTTCATTCCACGCCTCAATTGCCCTCGACGGATATTGCTGATTATTGTATTTGTAATTTGCAGATATACAGGTATGTCTGATGTTTTATCAATTAGTATAAGTTGTTTAAGTGCAATCATATCTGGTACATCTTGATTATTGAATGTGGACTATATGTGTAGTCCAAATGTACTATATTTTTGCGGCATAAATAATATTTTTCTGAAGGAGTAAGAACGAAGAACTCACCAGTAAAAATTATTGGGAAAGAAAAAAAAAGACTTTTAAAACACAAAAATTTAATCAGAAACGAAAATGAAAGCAAGAATGGAAATCAATCAAGTTGAACCACGCATTTATCAAGTAATGGATGCCGCGGATTCGCAAATAGAAACTTTTGAAATCAAACCTAAACTTCTGGAATTGATCCGACTTAGAGTATCGCAACTTAATGGGTGCGGATATTGCATCAATTATCATTCAAAAAATGCGCTGAAACTCGGTGAAACAATACAACGACTATTAGCCGTTAGTGCCTGGTGGGAAACACCTTTTTTTACTGAAGAGGAACAAGTAGCATTTAGACTAGCTGAGGAGGTAACCAATATCTCAAACAAAGGTGTTTCGGATGAGGTATATAACAAGACGCTGAAGATCTTCGGCGAACAAAAAGTTGCTCAATTATTACTGGTTATTGTAACCATTAACAGTTGGAACAGGCTTGCAATTTCAACCCATATGGTCGCTGAATTGGATTGAAACATATTAGTACTACATTAAACAAAGAACAAAAACAATTTATATTTTGCAAGTAATGACTGAGATACATAATAACCCAACTATTTTAGCTACGGATACTCTTCCAAGGAAACAAGTATCTGTGTTGGATACTGAAATGAGTTACATTGATGTAGGTGTCGGGAACCCAATAGTGTTCCTTCATGGAAACCCGACTTCATCATACATCTGGCGCAATATTATTCCTTATTTAACACAATTTGGTCGTTGCCTTGCACCTGATTTGGTAGGAATGGGTAAATCTGGTAAAACACCAGACAACGCGTATTACTTCGAAGATCATGTTCGATACTTAGATGCTTGGTTCAACTCGCTCAATCTGAAGAAGGATATTACATTAGTGTTGCACGACTGGGGTTCCGCATTAGGATTTCACTGGGCATACCGTAATCAGAGGAGAGTTAAGGCAATTGTTTATATGGAAGCAATTGTTCAACCACTTCTCTGGAGCGATTTCCCGAATGGACGGGATGCAATTTTCAAAGCACTAAAATCGGAAAAAGGAGAACAACTCATTTTTGATGAGAACTTCTTTGTCGAAACAGTGCTACCTAAAAGTATCATTCGCAAATTAACCGAGGAAGAAATGGATGTTTACAGGAAACCATTCCAAAGTCGTGAATCAAGATTACCGACACTTATGTTTCCACGCGAAATTCCAATAGATGGCGAACCTGCCAATATTGTAAGAATTGTAGAGGCATATGGTCATTGGTTGTCTGGCAGCCCGATTCCCAAGTTACTCGTTAAAGCTGAACCAGGTGCACTATTAACCGGACGGGCACTCGAATTCAGCCGCACCTGGCCCAATCAAAAAGAAGTATCAGTTAAAGGAATACATTATATCCAGGAAGATTCACCCGATGAAATAGGGATTGCTATCCGTGATTTTATTGAAGAGATTAACAATCTAGTGTAATAAGACCTATCAAAACAAAAAAAAATGAAAGAAGTAATAATAAAATATTGCAAACCATGTGGTTATTTAAAACGGGCTGAAAAAGTCGCGGAACTAAGCAATGAATTGAAAATTGACCCCAAATTGATTTCAGGCCAGGGCGGGATTTTTGAAATTGCGGTTGATGGGAAAGTAGTTGCCAAAAGCACACGTAGTGGTTTTCCTAGTAAGGATGAAATTGTTGCCGCAGTTGCATCTGAATTGAGTTAAATAATTAGACACAACCATTGTAAAGTTAGTAGGTATTGTGAAACACTTCAACGGTTTAAGTACAAGCAACTAAATTGTTACTAAAATAATTAACAATCAAAATAATTAGAAAATGGAATTCGACCCAAATAACAATGTAGTTAAACTCTGTGCTCAGGGCATGGACATGGAAGGGAAAGGTAATCTGGAAGAAGCAAGTAAACTTTTTTTTCAAGCATGGGAAGAAGCGACAAACGACTTTGAAAAATTTACTGCGGCTCATTATGTAGCCCGACATCAAAAAAGTGCTGCAGACAAATTGAAATGAGACGAAACTGCATTACAGTTGGCTCTAAAAATAAATAACGACACAGTTAATGGGACTTTTCCTTCGTTGTATTTAAATATTGCTAAATGCTATGAAGACCTGGGTGACCTTGATAATGCAAAAAGGAATTACGAGTTAGCACTTTCGTTTTCTAACCTATTGCCAGACAATGGTTATGAAAATATGATAAAAGGCGGTATTATGTATGGTCTTGAAAGAATAAGAAAATAACGTGCCTGACAAAATAAAAATACATAGATAGCAGAAACAAAAATAATGAACCGCTAACAGCACCTACAAAACGTTAGTAGTCATTCCCCGCAGCAGAGTAACCGATTAATTACTATCGCTAACGACAAATGTAGAGATGAAAAAGTAAATAAATATGTGGATTTCATCAAGAACATAAACAATTGATTATCAGTAACAAAGATTGACGCTAGTCAGAATTATAATACGTCATGGAGAAAAGAAATATAAAAAAAAATAGATTTCTAAAATTAGCATGCCTCTTTTTGCCTCTACTTAGTAGTTGCACAAAGGATGTGGAGGTTAAACCAATTATCGAACACACTTTTACTTTTAACAATGGAAATGAAAATTGGGTACCATTCTTTTCTGATTATCCGGTTGGTAAAGAGACATCTTATGAATTGGAATTTACTAATGCATTTTTACCTGCACCATTAGATCGAAATATCAAAGCATTAAAAATTAGTGGCATTAATCATAGTGATGATCTGCTCTCCGCTATTTGTCATAAATTTGATAATCTTCAGCCAAATATAGCTTATTCCATTATATTCAATATTGATATTGCCTCTAATGCACTAATTGGTGGAGCTGGTGTTGGTGGCGACCCAAATTTATCTATTGGTGTTGGCGGCATAAATTATTTGCCCACCAATATTATAGACAATTCAAATTATTACCGGCCAAACTTTATCTCAAAATTGCAAAGTGGACTATCAAATGAAGTATTTCAAATTATTGGAAATATTGGTGTTTCAAGCTCTTATCCAACGTTATTTAAAATCATTAATAGAAATAATACTGATAGCCCCATATCTATTACGACAAATGCTCTTGGAGAATTTTGGTTAATGATAGCAATTGATTCTGGTTATGAAGGAATAACAACTTTGTATTTTAAATCAATAAATATTGAAATTGACACTAAATAACTACAAAACACTAATATTTGCGGTCATGCTTTGACAACACTGGAAAGAATAAAATAAACAAACAAAAATTCAATTAATGGACAAGGCAAACAAAAAAATAAACTTAGGACTAACACCGACCCAAATTGCGTGGGTGGTGAAAGATGTTGAAAAATCAAAAGCTTTCTTTCACGAAATGTTTGGCGTTACAAATTTTAGCCCGACAGCCATCACCCGTTTACAAGACTTTGATGGAACGTATTATGGACAACCTGCTGATGCAGAAAACCTCTTTACAATGACTTATTCAGTTGGGACTTTTATTGAAATTATTCAACCCATTTCAGGTAAAAGTATCTTCAAGGATTACATAGACAACAATCCGACAGGTGGGGTTCAACATATTGCATACAGCATATCTATCGTAAATCTTGGCAAAGTAATTTCAGAGTTTGAGAGTAAAGGATTTACTGTGGTAAGCAGCTTTGATACACCAATAGCAAAAATTGTGTTTTTTGACACACGAGAAGAGATTGGTGTTTTTACTGAAATAATGGGAATTACAAAAGAAGGTGAAAAAGCTGTTCAAGAAATGAAAATTGGATTTGAACAATAAATTATAAACATAACGAATCTAAAAGATAAAAAATGAAAACTGACATCAACAATTACATTGTAAAAACAGAACAAATAGATTGGCTACCTCTGACAGAGAAAGGGATACATTATGAAGGTGTATTTGTAAAATCCCTTCATTTTGATAGAGAAAAACAGCGTTCAACAACCATTTTAATAAAATTTGAAAAAGGATCAAGTTATCCGTATCATAATCATCCTGGAGGTGAAGAATTATTTGTTTTAGAAGGAGAAGTAATTATTGAAGGTACATTACTTAAAACAGGAGATTACTTATTTACTCCACCCAATTGTAAACATTCTGTAAGAACAGAAATTGGTTGTACCATACTGTTTATAGTACCTGAAGAAGTTGAAATTTTGTAAGCAAGAGAAATGCTAAAACAAAGGGGTTAAATTAAATTATGACTATAACAGAAATAGCAACAGCATTTGCCAACGGTCAATTTGAACAAACTTTTCCGTACTTGTCTGACAACGTTGAATGGATAGTGATTGAACAAAACAAGTTTGTAGGAAAGAATGCGGTTTTGAAAAATTGTAAACAAGTAAGTAATTATTTTAAATCGATAACAACATACTTCAATACGTTGAACGTAATCTCAGACAATAATAAAGTTGTAATAAACGGTACCGCAGAATTTTTGAGAGACAGAAAACAACTTTCATTTGTTTCAGCATGTGACGTTTATGAGTTTGATGACAATAAACAATTAGTAAGAATTACATCATATTGTGTTCAAAAACAAACACTGTAAAAAAAAAGAAATAGAAAATGATAACAGAAATTAGAATCTACAAATTGAAAGAAAACTCTACTGCTGAATTTAATACAGTATTTACAGAACAGTCATTACCAATGATGAAACGTTGGAAAGTGAATGTTGTTGATTATGGGTTTTCACTGATTGACAAAGATAGTTTCTATCTAATTCGCAATTATGAAAATATAGAACATCGAAAGGAAAGCCAGGAAGCATTTTACGGAAGTGATGAATGGATAAATGGACCTGAAAAATCCATTATGGAATGTATAGAAACATATAACACCTCAGTGGTTGAAAGTCTAAAATTGAAAATTGAAAAATAGCGAATTGAACAAAAAAACAAAATGCTTTTCTTGCCAAGCTGAAACACCTGATATTGAAGGGCCTGTCCATCGATATATGGTCTCATCTCCTGGCTGTTGGAAATTGTTTGGAGAAATTTTGGAGCTTGAGTATTCAAACCCTGAATATATGGTAAACCACAGGATAACAGTTGACGCTTTTGCAGTCCAGCATTATGGTAAACCTTCACCTCAAGCCATACATTCAGTAAATCTTCATTTGGCAAGTATGTATTTAATATATGGCAGAGGGTTCGATGTTAAACTTGCTGATAAAGGTTTGACTACATTGGCAAAGTATAAATCAGAGTTATTTTGGTTAGACCCTCCTGAAAATGTTGGCGAAATTACTGTTGCTGATATTTTAAAAGTTCAGACGGCAGATGAACATTGCAAACTTGTATTTGACTGGGGAAATTCTGTTTGGAAAGCTTGGTCTAATCACCAAAATACTGTTAAAGAATTTGTTGAGCGGCATATAAAAGAAATATATGAATGACAATAATTTAATACCAAAAAACAACGAACCGCTAACAAAGTGTAGCAGTAATAATGGGTTCAGCGAGTTATCCAAGGCTTTCGCCAGCGGCAAGGTACTTGCATGGCGATAGTGAACCGTCCCGAAAACCCTTACTACAGCTACACTCAAACATTAGCGGTCATTGTGAAGCAACATCAAAGAGCAAACATTTAGACAAAATCAATGAATGAAAACGACACAAAAAGACTTTCTCGCCTAACTGCAATTTTGATACAACTGCAAACAAAGAAACTTATCACAGCAACATCTCTTGCAGACAAGTTTAGCGTTAGCATTAGGACTATTTACCGTGACATCAGAACTTTATAAAGATCGGGTGTTCCAATCATTACTGAAGACGGAAAAGGTTATTCGTTGATGGAAGGCTACAAAATTTCACCAGTTACATTTACAGAAAATGAAGCAAACGCTTTAATTACAGCAGAACAGTTTGTTTTGAAAAAATAGAGATGCTTCATTTATTAAATATTATACAGACGCAATAAGTAAAGTAAAATCTGTATTGCGACAAACCACAAAAGACAATGCTAACCTACTTTCTGACCAAATTGCAATTAGCCAAAATAATTTTTACGACATAACAAGCAATTATTTATCAAGTTTGCAATTAGCAATTACAAATTTTAATTTAACAATAATAGAATATCAAAAACTTGATGGGAGTGAAACTACCAAAAGGACGGTAGAACCATTTGCTATATTAAGCACCCAAGAAAATTGGCTTTTAGTTGCTTGGTGTCGTTTGCGTAAAGAGTTTAGAGTTTTTAGGCTTGACAGAATTAAAAATATTCAAATTCAAAACGAAAAATTTGAACCGCATAAAATAACTTTGAAAGAATATTTTACACTTTCTAAAAAATAAAATTAACCCCTGACATAGGGCTGTCATAACACCATTTTATTTTTGTTGCATAAAATTAAAAAAAGGAATAAAATGGAAAAGAAACAAGTTTTAAAAGGTTTAGCAACGGTCAGTTTTTATGCGATAGACCACGAAAAGGCAATAAAATGGTACTCGGAATTATTAGGAATGGAACCTTATTTTAGTGTTCCTGGATATTCAGAGTTTCGCATTGGGGACTATGAACATGAATTGGGCATTATTGACAGTAGGTACGCACCAAAAGGCTATTCACCAAATCCATCGGGTGCAATAATATTCTGGCATGTTGACGATTTGCAAACAACAGTGAAACAATTAATTTCAATGGGTGCAAAAGAATATGAGCCAATAACCGACAGGACAGAAGGATTTGTAACTGCCTCCGTAGTCGACCCATTTGGAAACATTTTAGGTATCATGTACAATCCTCACTATCTTGATATTCTAAAACAGAAAAGCCTCTAATTGCATCATGGAAACAAAAGATGGAAAACAAGCAATCTATGCCATAACAAGAAGAGAATGGCGAAATTGGTTGCAAGAAAATAGCCAAACAGAGAAGTCCGTTTGGCTAATATTGTACCATAAAAAAAGCAAAGTTAAAAGCGTTAATCTTATTGAAGCAACGGAAGAAGCACTTTGTTTTGGTTGGATAGACAGCCTTTGCAAAAAAAGAGATGAAGAAAGTTTTTACCTGACTTTTTCACCTCGTAATCCCCAAAAAAGCAAGTGGAGTAAACCCAATAGGGAAAGAGCTGAAAGAATGATAGAACAAGGACTAATGACTAAGCAAGGCCAGCAACTTATTGATATTGCTAAAGATAAAGGAAAGTGGGAAGTAACAGAATGACGAGGACAACAATTAACCGCTAATATGCGTTAGTGTTCATTGTGACACAAAATTCGGAAATCAAAAAAAGCAGAAAATGATAACAGAAATTAGAATTTACAAGCTGAAAGAAAACACATCAACAGAATTTTTTAAAATATTTACAGAACAATCATTACCAATGATGAAACGTTGGAAAGTGAATGTTGTTGATTACGGCTTTTCATTAATTGGCAAAGACAGTTTTCACCTTATTCGTAGTTACGAAAATTTAGAACAACGAAAAGAAAGTCAAGATGCGTTTTATGGAAGTGATGAATGGATAAAGGGACCTGAAAAGCAAATTATGGATTGTATAGACACATATAATACGGCAGTAGTTGACAGCGAGAAATTGATAATAAACAAAACTGACTTAAAAAAACAAACAACACCCATTCGCTAACCAACAATAGAAATGACACTTAAAAATACGACAATGGGAAAAAACAAAAGTGAGAACAAATCAATTCAAAGCCCTTTTTCTCAGACTTACTTCCATGGAACAAAGGTTGACCTAAAAATTGGAGACTTTATCGAAATTGAACTTAACTCAAATTATGGACAAAAGAATAAAGCGAAATATATCTATCTCACTGCTACTTTGGATGCAGCAATTTGGGGAGCTGAACTTGCTTTAGGCGAAGGACATGAAAGAATATATTTAGTAGAACCAACAGGTACAATTGAGGATGACCCTAATTTAACTGACAAAAAATTCCCGGGTAATCCAACAAAATCCTATCGTTCAAAACATCCGTTTAAAGTTGTTGGCGAGATTACTATTTGGCAAGGACACTTACCAGAACAAGTAAAAGCTATGAAAGACGGAATAACAAAATTAAAAGAACAAGGTATTGAAGCCATAGAAGACTAAAGAACAGTACATTTTAAAACAGAAAGTTGACATGAAAACAGAAATTCAAATATTAAAAGCAAATGATATTGAACAACTGAATGAGCTTATTACAGTTTTTGAGAATGTTTTTGAAATGGAAAAATATGAGCAACCAAACCAGACTCACCTGCAAAATTTGTTGAATAAAGATAATTTTTCTGCTGTTATCGCAAAGGCTAAAAATAAGATTATTTCCGCACTGACACTTTATGTTCTTGACCAAATAATACTCTGAAAAACCATTAGCGTACATTTACGACCTTGCCGTTTTAACCGAGCATCAAAGAAAAGGTGTTGGTAAAAAATTGATAGAGTTTACTAACGAATTTTTCAGGCAAAAGGGATTTGAAGAAGTTTTTGTTCAGGCAGACAAAGTTGACGATTATGCTATTGATTTTTATCGCTCAACTAAACCGACAGATGAAGAACAAGTGGTACATTTTTACAAACTAATCGGTGAAAATGACAAAAATGACAAGAAAAAACAACGACGCCCTAATAAATAGGGGTTTAAGCGGTTCGAAGTGCCCAGCGTAGCCCCCGGTTGAACTACCTAAATACGATTTTTAAAAAGTGTGCTATTTTTCTATGGACTTATCAATCTAACAACGTTGTATAAGTAAAATATTTGATAAAAATATCGGTCGGCAAATTGAAAATACTTCCACATAACGGAAAGGTATAAAATTCATTTAAAATGACTGGAAAAAATCAGAAAATATTCTTTTAATTTTTTAGTTTAGTAAACGACCCCAATGCCTACTATAATTATTCGTCTGAATATTTTTCTACAACATAACCACCCCAATCTGCAATTGCCAGCAATAGAGGAATAAGTGTTTTACCAAAATCGGTTAATGAATATTCAACTTTTAAAGGTGGTTTTGAGGTATAAACTTTTCGCTCTATAACACTATCCTCTTCCAAATCTTTTAATTGCAAACTTAACGTCCGTTCGGTAACACTTGACATTTTCTTTCGCAATTCATTATACCTTAACGCTCCTTCCATTAAATGAAATAGGATTACGGTTTTCCATTTTCCACCTATTATATTCATAGTAACACTTGAACGACAAGGAAATTTTTTCCCTTTTATAGTGTACATATTTATTAATTTAAGTTAAATATTATACTATCCTTTTTGATAGTTATTGCATAGAAATAAAACTATATTTAGTTTTGCAACTATATAAATGATAGTATAAACTAAAATACAAAAATATGAGTTTTATTCAATCAATGGAAGAACGTTATACAACTAAAATGTATAATTCGTCAAAAAAAATAGACATAACTAAATTAGAAGAACTAAAAAATGTTTTAAGATTAAGTCCATCCTCGATAAACAGTCAGCCTTGGAAATTTTTGTTTATTTCTGATGCCGAAACAAAAACATTACTGGCAAAAGCTTCTTTATTTAATGAAAGTAAAATATTGGGTTGTCATGCGTTAGTTGTTTTTAGCAGAATAGATAGTGTAGAAGAATTTGAAAAACAAATCATCAAAGAGCTTCCAGAAGGTTTTGTAGGTTATTATAATGAATTTGTTAAACCCCTGTCGGAAGAACAAATTAAAGCTTGGTTCGACCGACAAGTATATTTGGCTTTGGGTGTTTTTTTAAGTGCTTGCGCTAACATGAAAATTGATTCTACAACAATGGAAGGAATTGAAACATATAAATATGATACTATTCTGGGATTGGAAGGTTATCATTCAATAGTTGCTGTTGCTATAGGGTACAGAGATAAAGATGATTTTAACGACCCTAGTAAAAAAACAAAATCAAGAAAAGAATTCGATCTTGTAATAAAATCAATCTAATGAACATTTAATAACAGAAATTGTCATCAGACAAAAAATAGCAACTGTAGTAAATTTTTCAGTTAAAACAAAACTAACGGCCAAGAAATCAATCAATAAAATGAAAAATTTAATAGCAATATTAATATCACTTTTGATTACAGGTTTTTCTTACGGGCAAAACTGTAATTGTGAAAAAAACTTTGAGTGGGTAAAAAAAACTTTTGAAGAAAATGATGCAGGTTTTCAGTATGTAATCGAATTTAAAGGCGATTTGCTCTATGAGAATCACAATAAACTTTTTCTGAAAAGAGTAAAAAGCATTAGTGAGATAGAAGAATGCACAAAAGTACTTTATGAATGGTTGACTTTTTTTAGATCAGGACATATTGCAATAAATAGATTGAATTCTATCAATAACGAGATTCGACAATCTACTCCATCAAAAATAAATGAAATTCGGGATACAGTAAATATAGATATTTTCGAATTCGACAAATATCTCAATTCAAATAAAGCATCCGATTTTGAAGGCATTTGGGAAATTCAACCATATAAAATAGGAATAAGAAAATTTGAAAATTCTTTTGTCGGTTTTATAATTGAAACGAGTGCTGAAAATTGGAAAGTTGGAGAAATCAAATCAAAGTTTTCTGATAAAAAAGGTGTGTTTTATTTAAGAGATAAATCGCTGGAAGAATTCACGAGTATAAAATTAATTGGGAAGAATTATTTACAATTAGGTAGGTTTACCTTAAAAAGGGTAAGTCCAAAATATATAACTGAAAAATCAGTAGAAACCTATTTCAAATTGATCAATGCCGAAAAACCTTTTATTGAAGAACTCAACAAAGCTACATTACTATTAAGAATCCCATCTTTTGAAGGTTCTCAAAAAAGAGATATTGATAGCGTGTTACTTGTAAATAAATCTAAAATTCTTAAAACGGAGAACTTAATCATTGATTTACGAAATAATGGTGGTGGAAGCGATTGGAGTTATAAAGAATTAATTCCTTTTATATATACCAATCCAATTCGAATTGTGGGAGTAGAAATGCTTTCAACTAAATTGAATAATCAAAGAATGTTAGAATTAATAAACAATCCTGAATTTGGGTTAGACGAGGACACGAAAAAATGGGCCAAAACTTCATATGATACATTAGAAAAGCATTTGGGAACCTTTGTAAATTTGGACTCAACGAAAGTAGATATTCTAAAGTTGGATACTATATATACTTACCCGAAAAACGTTGGTATTATTATTAACAAGGGAGATGGAAGTACTACTGAGCAGTTTTTATTAGCGGCCAAACAAAGCAGAAAAGTAAAACTATTTGGCACAACAACTTTTGGAGTTTTGGATATATCAAATATGCACTTTGTAAAATCACCTTGTGGTGAGTTTGACTTAGGTTACAGTTTATCTAAAAGTCATAGAATACCTGAAATGACCATTGACGGTAAAGGCATTCAACCAGACTATTTTATAGACGACGAAATCCAGGAATATGAATGGATAGAGTATGTAAGCAAAATATTAAATCAACAATATTAAAATTCTTAGCACACTGGGATTAGCTTATGAATGGACTGATTCTTAACAAAATAAAACACAGATAAAATGAAAATCGCAATTATTTTACCTCTCTTATTTATTTTTAGTTCCGCAATAGGACAAACTAACAATAAGCAAATAGATAGCCTTATGCTTTCTATTATGCAAAAAGAACACGTGCCCGGACTTGCGTATGCCGTTATAAAAAATGGAACGGTTATTCAAAAAAACACACTGGGCAAAGCAAGTATCCCATTTAATGTTCCCGTAACAAATGAAACAGTTTTTCAATTAGCATCTTGTTCAAAAATTTATACCGCTCTTTTATTGTGCAAATTATTCGACGAAAAAATAGTTTCGCCCAATACAACATTAAACGAATTGACAGACTCTATTCCTGAAAAGTGGAAAAACATTACCATACTGCAATTAGCAGCGCATCAATCTGGAATAAAGATTGCCGACTTCTCTAAAACAAAAACGCCCAAGGAAGCATTTAACTTAGCTAAAACCATGCCTTTTGAATTTGAAACAGGCGAAAATTCAGCGTATGTGAGCAGTGATTACTGGATATTATTGCACATAATTGAAAAGATAACGGGAATGAAATATTTTGAGGCAATAAAAAAATATGTCCTTCAACCATTGGAATTAGAACATACGTTTGTTAATAACCCAAAAACTGGAATGTTTACTGATTTGGATATTGTACCCCAGCAAGCCCAAGAATATCACTGGTTTAAAAACGAAAATACTTTAAGGATAAACCAAATGTGGTTCGGAGAAACCGATTATGCAGCAGGCGGGATTTATAGTTCTATAGACGATATGATTAAAGTTGCTCAGGTACTTGATAACAAAAGTTTTTTATCGCAATCTACCTACGATTTAATTTCAAATCCTGTAAAATTGAAAAATGGCAAGGATGGCAACTATGCTTTAGCATTGATAGTGAGAGATTATGAAAACCATAAAATAATTGAACACAGCGGTGGTCCAGCCCTAGCTGACTTTGTTAAATTTGAAAAGGAAGGGTACACGTTTATTGTCTTGACGAACAATAGAGGTTTATTTCCCTACTTAGC
The DNA here is from genome assembly GCA_013141385.1 of Bacteroidales bacterium. Lineage (NCBI taxonomy): Bacteria > Pseudomonadati > Bacteroidota > Bacteroidia > Bacteroidales > Bacteroidales bacterium. Next base: position 23,174 of record JABFRB010000048.1, read on the forward strand.
AAAATTGATAGCAACTTTTTATATAACAGGTTTAAGCAAACCAGAACCACCAGTAGAATGGGAATAGAAAAAATGACTAGATGTAGAATAAATACAAAATATATAAAAATGAAAATTGGTTTTAGCAAATTAAGATATGTTGTAGTAATAGGGATTTTTCTTGTTTTAAACTCATGCAAAGACGATGATGCTATGCCTTCGCCAATTGATGGGGAAATTGAAATGGAGTATTTTAATCTTTCGGATACAGTAGTTAAGGCATTTGCCCGCGGATTCTCAGTTGATGTAAATCATGATGGGCGGAAAGACCTCAAGTTTGGCACTTTACTCGTTGGCGACCCAATAGAGCAGGTTGACAAAGTACAGTTTTTCATATCCACAAATATTGGTGTTCGTCTTCCCGTTAACAATAATGAAGCTATTCCGGTTTTGAACAATGGCGATACAATTGTATTGGATGATTTCGACGGGTATCAATGGTTTGAATTGTCATCGATAGTGCTGGTGCAAAAAATCATTTCTTCCAATAGTCCTTATATTTGGGAAGGGTCATGGAAAGATGCAGTACATAAATTTATCCCATATCAGGTCAAAGATGCTGATAAAAGATACAATGGGTGGATTGAAATAAGTGTCGATATCCCATCGGAAAATATAATACTTCATAGGGCTGCCCTAAGCAAAACACCTGACCAAATCATTTGTGTTGGGAAATAAACTTAATATTAAGTTTCTAAAAACAACGAACAGCTGAAAAATGCTATATACAATAAGGGTTTCAGTGGTAATTCAATCATTCTGTCCCGCTCAATCTTCGGTGTCAATGGACAGGAAACTGCTCCGCAATCCCTTACTGCATATAGCCTAGACCATTAGTGGCTAGCAAATGCAAATCGAGAGTTATTTGACAAATTAAGAATTAATTTGTTATCATTTTGAAACAGATAATTAAATATTACAAACTATGGAAGATATAAAATCAGTTCTACTATCTTTAAAAGAACAGGCATTGGAAGCGACTAAAAATGCAGATGCGGATTTTTATAAGGATTATCTTGATGAAAGCGCGATTGCGATAGTGCCCTTTGGAATCTTTGATAAAAATACTATTATGCAACAAATGGGTTCGGCTAATTCACAATTTAAAAGTTCCCGAATAGACGATACAAGGGCAATTGTATTAACACCTGAAAGTGGCATTGTAACGTATAAGGCAACCTATATAAAAGCAGACCAGACTTCATTTGAAGTTTTTGTAACAACTGTTTATGCTAAAAGAAGTGGAGTATGGAAAGGTGTTTTCTATCAACAAACCCCAATCCTAAAGACAAAATAGTAATCATTAAACTTATTTATTTTGATTATCCTAAACTTCCAGAGATTGATATGATTAAAGATTTATTTAGGTGGACAAAATAGAATGGAGTAATATTAGGAAAGAAGAATTAAATTGCCGAACCGCTAACAATAATGAAAGTATTCCGGTTTTGAATAATGGCGATTCAATTGTATTGGATAATTTCAACGGGTATCAATGGTTTAAATTGTCATCAATAGTGCTGGTACAAAAAATCATTTCTTCTAATAGTCCTTATATTTGGGAAGAGCCATGGAAAGATGCAATCCATAAATTTATCCCTTACCAGGTCAAAGATGCTGATAAATGATATAATGGGTGGGTTGAAATAAGTGTAGATATCTCAACTGAAAAAATGATATTGCACAAGGCAGCCATATGCAAAACCCCCGAGAAAATCATTCGTGCGGGGAAATAAAAAGTAATATAAAGTTTCCAAAACCATATAAATAAAATGTTTTCAGAACAATCATTCCAATGATGAAACATTGGAACATGAATGTTGTTGATTACGGTTTTTCATTAATTGACAAAGACAGCTTTTACTTAATTCGCAATTATGAAAGTATTGGACAACAAAAAGAAAACCAAGATGCGTTTTATGGAAGTGATGAATGGATAAATTGACCTATAATGCAAATCATGGATTGTATAGACACATATAATACACCAATAGTTGACAGCGAGAAATTGATAATAAACAAAACTGATTCGAGATAACAAACAACAACGAACCGCTAACAAAGGCTATATGCAATAAGGGTTTCAGTGGTAATTCAAGCATTTTTCCCCGCTCAAACTTAAGTGTTGGTGGACAGGAAAGTCGTCCGCAATCTCTTACTGCACGTAGCCTAGACCGTTAACACCAATTGTAAAGCAACCTTTCAGCCTAAATATTCATCTATTCAGAATCAAAATAAAAATTAATATGAAAGCAATTAATTATTTCGGGTTTTCTATAGTATTTATTGGATTAATGATAATGAGTACTTTCCCTTTTCAGAGTTGCGAGCCTGATGATGGTGAAGAAGAAGATACTTGTGAAATTGTTGTATATAAACCCAACATATACATATATCCGAATGAAAAAACGCAATTATTAGTGGAAATAAATTTCCCTCAAGGAGGAGAGATTTTAACGTCAATTCCTGAGTATGGTAATGGATGGAACATAAATGTCGACACAAATGGACTCATTGATAAAACCTATAATTATTTGTTTTATGAAAGTAAACAACCTGATATTTGGCAAAAAAGTTCTGGTTGGATTATCAAGAAAGAGGATTTAGAAGTGTTTTTCAAAGATAATATGTTAAACTATGGTTTTTTTGGCAATGAGATTCAGGATTTTATTGAATATTGGATACCAAGATTAATAGATTATAAGTTTTATGTAATTCAACCTCAGAATTCTTTGATAATCAATAAAGCAATTGAACTTAAGTTTTCAAAAGAACCAGAAAATATATTGCGTTTATTTTATGTAGTAAAAGGATACTCCTATTTGCCAAACATTGAATTGACTGAGCCGAAAATTACACAATTCGAAAGGAAAGGTTTCTTTGTGACCGAATGGGGTGTAATACTTAAATAACGGCAGGCGACAACAACATATTTATTGACTTCGCCTAACTCGCATAAAACGCTCGGTTGCATTTGGACTGATGATGTTTTGGTAGGCTTATGGCTTTTCACTAACTTTACTATCTGGTTTCAAGAGAGCAGTTTTAACCGAACATAACCCTGAAAATTTGAGATAAGTAATTTCGCATAACATGAAAATCAGTATTAAAATTATTATAGCCGTATTCCTTCTTAATATTTCATTTAATAGTTACTCTCAAAGTAAGATTGATAAATCTAAAGAAGAACTTAAAAAAGGTCGTGAAAATAATGGTACAGAAAATCACACATCATCCTCTTCTGATGATAGTTCTTCAGACAATATTTTTGCAGAAATTGCAGCTAAAATATTTTTATACGTAACGTACTATTCTTTTATAGGTAACTATGCGGATGAATATCATCTACACAGCAATTTAACCCAATATCCTTATTATAATAAATTATCTGGAAACTATGAAAACCCTGATTCCATTCCTTCACCAACAAAAATAATGAGATTAGATTTGGAGAATAAATTGTTAATGGGTATGCCAAATCTTTATGGGAATCATTTTAAAACCAAACTTAGACCATTTCAGTTTTTTTACCTGCAGGTTGATTATTTTCAACTTATAGAATATAATAAGATTGTTAGGAGTTACTCAAATCTTTCATTATTCAACTTCAATTTCTGCTATGATAGAATTAGATTCCAAAAATTTAACTTAGGCTGGATTTTGGGCGCAAATTATGTAGGCAATGATGTAAAAAAAGCAGGAATTTCATGTGGCTTAAACACCGATATATTTTTACGTAAAACAATTAGCCTTTATAGTTCCATGAAATGGAGCTTAATTAATGATGTTCCTGTTAATGAATTTGAAATACAATGTAAATATCATAGAAAGAACTATTTCTATTCGTTAGGTTATGAGCATTTAAAAATAGCTTCGCCTACCTACGATTTTATTTCAATAGGTGCTGGTATTTATTTTTAGATTATTATAAATTTACATAACTAGTCACTAAAGATTAATAATGCATAAAAAAAAGAATTAAAACTATTAATAAAAATAAAATGAAAAACAATTTAGGTATTTTAGTAACACTAATGCTATCATTAGTAGCTGCAAGCGGGTATACTCAGAATTTGCTAAATGGACCTCAGAAAATAGCAATTGATATCAAACGAAATAGGCTTTTAGTGTCAAACGCTAATTCAGGTGATTTAATTCAAATTGACAGTATTGGAAATCAAACCTATTTTGTTCAAAATGCAGATTTTGTTGATGGCTTAGAGATTGTTGGTGATATTATTTTTGGAATAGGAAACAATCGAAAAATCAAGGCATATAGCTTAGTAACTAAACAACTAGTATTGGATTACACCATAGCTGGATCCCCTTCTAATTATTTGTCTAGCATAACCTCAGATTCAATGGGTTATCTCTTTATATCATGCCCATTATTAAACGAAATTTATAGGATGAATATCAAAACACCTTCACATTGGATATTTGCTAAGGATAAAGGATTGAATAAACCTAATGGAATTCTACTCGAAAAGGAAAAAAATAGAATAGTTGTTATTGATGATTCGCCTAATTCAAAGATTCATGCTATTAGCCTTGCTGATTCATCTATTACTACACTTTACTCAACATCCTTTAATAGCCCCGATGGCATTATTAGAGATAAGTTTAGAAATTATTATGTGGGAGGATATTATCTACAAGGGATATTTAAAATAGATTCTGAGTTTAGCAGGGATAATCTTTTCTTTGAAGGTAACAGTATTGTTTATCCCACTTATGATGAAAGTACTCATTCTATTATTATAACTCATTATAATGCTAACACATGGGAGCGAGTATTTATAAAGAATTAATCTATTCAATTATTAAGAAGCCAATTAACATAATCGCTTTATAGTTAAAATCCATTACCTATAAACTAAGAAGAAAAACATGCATCTAATAGGGGCAGATCTACTTAAATAATTTATCTTTATTGCATTACATTCAAGCCGTTTATCTTGTTTGATGATGAATTTTGAGAGCTCACAGTTTTTACTAACGGGTGCCAAGGCAATATTTTCAACCGAGCATTTCATTGGGAATTGACCGCAAGCAAACTCCAAATACAACAAGTACGCAATTGTTATCATTAAATATAAAATAAAACTACTATGAAATGTCCATGTTGATAAAGAATACCAAGCGCAATGATCAAAACATGGACATTCCATCTGAGCCTAGGTAATTAATATCATTCGAAGAAAAATAATAACTAATACTATATTAATTATTTATGAAAATTCGTACAGATGAAAAAAATACTATTAATCGGACACTTTTTGATGCAATTCATAACATTATCATTTAGTCAAATTGCACAACCTGTAGGTAGTTTAATATATACTGATACGCTCGACTTTAGACCTTTATGCAATTGGATAAAAATTAATAATCCCGAATCGAATACATGGGAAATTGGTCAACCCAACAAAGGAGTTTTTAATTCTACCCATTCTGGCAAATTAGGAATTATTACAGATTCCACTAGTATGTATAAAAACAATTTGAATGACTACTTTTCAATTACCATACCCTATTCCGATAATCAATTTGGAGAAGGAACCCTCTCTTTCTATCATAAATATCAAACAGATACACTCATTGATGGAGGAATTATTGAGGTTTCCTACAACAATGGCATTGATTGGAAGAATATCCGTGACGATAAAAATCATGTAATGACTAATTTTATTGGACTTTATAACGATACTATCAAAGGCGGTAAATATGGCTTTTCAGGAAACTCAAAAGGTTGGCAGTATGCTGAGTTTCATTGGGTATGGATAATGAGAACCAAAGGTTCTACTCCTGAGAACTATGATAAATCAATTTTACGATTTAGATTCATCAGCGATAATGTAAACACAAATAAAGAGGGTTGGTTAATTGATGACATTGTCTTTAGAGGTTATGATATTTCAGGAAAAGTAAGTGAGTTTAAAGATAACCAGATAAAAGTATTTCCGAACCCAACCACCGGAAAAATATTCTTCAATTATCCTGATAAATATAATTTGAATATAAAAATTGATATTATTGATATTAACGGGCGAATAATACTATCTAAATCTCCAATTAATAATCAAATTGATATCACAAACAATAAGCCAGGGACATATATGTATAAGATATACTTCCTGAACAAAATAGTCTCCATTGGAAAGTTGGTAAAAATATAACAGATGCTAACTGTCATAAAACCAATAATAGCATGAAATCCCGATACAAAATTAATTCCTAACTTAGCAAAACCGTAAACGAGAAATCTGAGGGTTGTTCGTTATAACATGCAAGTGCTTTGCGGTAAACATACTAAATAATACAACTAACACTAAACCATTGGAATAGCATGAAAAAACATACAACAAATTACCAGAATTCATTTATAGAAATTGCAGAAGACTGTCCAACTAGATTCGGAGAAATTCCCCCCTCAAAAGTTGATGTTAAAACTGTTGCATACATGCAGTTTGAAATTATAAGCAAAAACCCCTATAAATTCACCTCCGATGATGTTTTGTTTCAAGTCTATGCCATTCGTAAAGATTTGATTAAAGCTGATTTTAAAGAAGCAAGAGAAGAATTCTTCTCAAAAGGACAACCCTGTTTCCGTTCATCGCCCTTGACAAAGCGTTATGGTTGGGGAGTTCATAGCAATGAGGATGGGAAAATTGCAATCTATGGTGCTGAAACAGCAGAATATAAAAAATACACAACCGACAAAAATATAAAAACTGTTAAAGCAATGAAATCTAGCAAATAGAGACAACTAGAAAGTAAAATCGAGTAAAAAATTACCCAACCCTTCTGATATTATCGCATTTTGCGATTTTTCAAAACACATTAATTTCAGCCAAAATACTAAAAAAAACAAACCAACATCAAGCTAATTGCTAAACAACCCCAAAAACCCACCAAATGAAAAATCTAATAATTCTGTTGATACTCGTAATTGGATCAAGGCTTTATGGACAAACAGATTCAATTGAAAAGGCCATAATTTATAAGAAATTTTTATCCAAAGAAATCACACAGGGAGCATTTTCGGAAATTGGTAATGACTGGATTAAAGCGGTAAAAAAAGTAAACAAATACCCTGATTTACCTTTGGACCAAAAAGGTCAAGTCCATTACTCATTTTTGAATGATTATAAAGGATTTAGCAAAGAAAAACTATTTGATAGAACACTTGAATGGCTCTCAATAAATTACGGAATATTTCCAGCATATTTGTATTCAAATATTGAAGAAGGGAAGATTATTCTTAATAATAGTTTTAATATAACTGATACTTATTCATGTAATTACACATGTATCATAACAATTAAAAGTGAGAAATTATTAATGGAAATTTTCAAAATTGGGTATCAAGTATATCACGGAGCTCATTATTCGGGTGATACATATGTGTCAGAATCTACTAGTAATTTTGATATTAATCAGGTATTCCCAATAATATTAAAAAAACCTTCAGAATGGGAGTTAAATTTGAATTTACTCAAAACCACCAATGAGAATATCGACTCTCAGATTGTTAGTCTCGATGATTATATTTTGAATTATGATTTTAACTACAATTTTTGAAAATTTATTTAATGAATATTGATTTTGAAAATATCGAATACCTAAAATTTGGGAATGCAAAGCAACAACTTGCTTACGAGGTTTTAACAAAATATGAAGTTCTATCAAAATTAAAACAATTTGACCCAATTCTTGTTGGAACAATTCCAATTAATATCAATATTGAAAACAGCGATCTTGATATTATATGCTATTGCAAAGATGCACTGGAGTTTAAAAAGATAATTAATGATAACTTTAGCAGTTGTAAGAATTTTAAAATTTGGGAGCAGAACGTATTAGAGCATAATGCAATTGTTGCCAATTTTAATTTAGATAATTTTGAGATTGAAATTTTTGGACAAGATATTCCAACAAAACAGCAGAATGCTTATCGACACATGGTAATAGAACATAAAATACTGATTGAGCGTGGAGAGATATTCCGACAAAAAATAATTGAACTAAAACAACAGGGATATAAGACAGAACCCGCATTTGGAGTTTTACTTGGTTTGAATGAAAACCCTTATAAGGAACTTTTGAATTATAAAACGAATTAGTAAATAGTTAAATAACAAACAAAAATGAATAAAACAGTCACTCACTTGCTTCTATTGATATTAGCTATATCAATTATATCTTGTAAGTATTCCACAAACTCCAAAACAGCGGATATAAAAGCGCCTATTTACTCTGAACTTGAGAAAGCAAATTGGTTAATTGGTAAATGGCAAAACAGCTCATCAGAAGGAGTTTCAACAGAAATTTGGGAAAAGAAAAACGACTCAACATTTGTTGGCACCAGCTATTTTGTAGCTGGAAAAGATACTGTTTCATCGGAAAAAATCAGCTTAGAACAGAAAGGAAACAAGCTATTCTATGTTCCAATTGTTAACGATCAAAATAATGGACAACCTATAGTATTTACACTGACTTCATCAACATCAAATCAACTTGTTTTTGAAAACCCAGCACACGACTTTCCTCAAATAATCACATACTCACAAATCACAAAAGATTCTTTATTAGCAGTAATTTCTGGTAAAATAAATGGTATTGTGAATTCTCAAGATTTTCCAATGCAGAGAGTAAAATAGATTTTAGCATATCCAAGGGGATTAAAAAATCTAGCTAGCGTTGTGGCGACTCGAATCTATGTTTTAATATTTTTGAAACATTCTTAGTGCTTAGTTGTTTAAACTATTGTTAACTAATTTGTTATCAAATATTTTGAAAAATGCCAGCAATTAGAAAATTAGTTTTATACATAGCTATGAGTTTGGATGGCTATATTGCCGATGCCAACGATGACCTGAGTTTTTTGTCGATGGTTGAGCAGGAGGGACAAGATTATGGCTATTCTGATTTCGTAAAGACCGTTGACACTATTATCATAGGGAGAAAAACTTATGAAAAGCTAATCTCTATGGGTTACAACTACCCACACACCGACAAGGATGTTTATATAATTACAAGAATAGAACGCTCCCCAAGTGGCGCTTTTAAATATTACTCAGGTGATCTAAAAGAACTTGTTCTTAAATTGAAAGGTCAACAAGGGAAAAATATTTATTGCGATGGTGGTGCAGAAATTGTAAACGAATTGCTTAAAAATAGTTTGATTGATGAATTCGTTATTTCTGTAATTCCTATTTTTCTTGGTGGAGGTATCAGGCTTTTTAAAGATGGGCGACCTGTGCAAAAATTAGAACTTTTATCAACAAAACAATTCAATAAAGGGCTGGTTCAGCTACATTACATAATCGCAGATAATTGAATGATAAGCAAAAAATATTTACTTTTGCAGTCAAAAAAAAATCAGGCTAATTTTTTGGATTGACAATTAATTTCTATCTTCGTTTAAGTTTATCCAAGGACTGATGCATTTCTTTCTTGTTGTAAATTAAACACTAAACCGTTGCTTTTAGTTTTATAATCAATGAGTTGGATGATTTTTTTGAGAAAAGATTAAAAAATAGAAGACGCAATTATTAAATGACAAATACTTGAAGCCTAAAGAAACTGTACAAAGATTTGTTGATTTATTTAATAGGAAAGATGTTAACGGATTAGCAAAACTTTACCATGAAGATGCAGTAAATCATCAAGTAGCAAATGAACCGATAATTGGGCAAGAATCAATAAAGGAGATGTTCCAAAGAGAATTTGCGATGGCTGAAATGGTTTGTATTGTGGAGAATATATTTGAGGATGGCGAATGGGCAATTTTGGAATGGAAGGACCCACTTGGACTGCGAGGATGTGGTTTCTTTCATGTTATCGATGGAAAAATAAAATTTCAAAGAGGCTACTGGGATAAACTTTCCTTCCTGAAGCAGCATAATTTGCCGATTCCAACCGAATGAAACCTTTTCTGAACGAATGAGTATAAATATTTCAAACTTCATTTGGAATTGGCGCACAGGCATGTAAATTATTTTGATAACCATTATAATTATAAATTTTAGATAATGTGATTGCACTATGGCAGCAATAGTATGGACTGAAGCATTGAGCGTAAAAGTCAAATCAATTGATGATCAACATAAGAAGTTAATTGATATGATTAATGATTTTTATGATAGTATTAATAAGCACTCGAATGATGAGCTTATTCTCAACCTAATTAATAGTATGAAAAACTATACTGTGATGCACTTCAGCACAGAAGAAAAATATATGTTGCAGTATAAGTATCCTCATTACGATCAGCATAGAGTAGAACATCAAAACTTTGTATCCAAAGTAAATGAATTTGAAAAAAAGGTGAAGAGTGGTAAAATTATTGTTTCATACGAAATCACTAGTTTCCTTAAAGACTGGTTAAAAAATCATATTCAAGACACTGACAAAAAATACAGCGATTTTTTTGTTAAACATGGAATTGAATAGTGCTACATTTATTCAATAAATTGATAGAAAAATAGGTGATATTAATCATCTATTTAAATTGCAGTATAAAAAAAATTGATAAGACTAAATTTATATTATAAATTGAGGAAATAATTGTGACTAATTAATTTAGGTATTAATAATCTAACTTATAATAATTATGGCAGCAATAGTATGGACTGATACATTAAGTGTAAAAATTAAATCAATTGATGATCAACATAAGAAGTTAATTGATATGATTAATGACTTTTATGATAATATTAATAAAAATTCTAATAATGAGCTTATTATAAAGTTGGTTGATGGAATGAAGAAGTATACCGTAATGCATTTTAGTATGGAAGAAAGGTATATGGTACAGTATAAGTACCCTCATTACGAGCAGCATAAAAAGGAACACGAACAATTTATAGCTAAAGTAAATGCACTTGAAGAGAAATTGAAACAAGGAAAAATGATTGTTTCATTCGAAATTACCAGTTTCCTTAAAGATTGGTTAAAAAACCACATTCAGACTGTGGACAAGCAATACAGCGATTTTTTTGTTAAACACGGAATAGTTTAAAAAAAAGAGTTATTTACCGCATTAAATAGATCCAAGTAATACAAATTATTACTGTTGTCTGTCAAAAGAATTTAAACCCTAGAGTTTCGAACTTTTTAAAAGGTTCGGAATTCTTATCAAAGTTATGGTATGTCCCGTAGGGACATAATATTGGTAAAAAAGAGCAACCCCAGTTCTTTAAATCCTGTTAGGGATGAAATTAGTTTTTTATCCAAACACCTGTCCATATTCGAAACAATGTTTCACTTTGAAACAGATACTTTGCCATAAGTATTGCAATTAATGCCATTATATCTTTAATCATCAGCATATTAAAACGAAAGGCATAATAAGTGTTTTTATCTACTAAACTTATTAAATTTGCTTAAATATGCTACAGAACTATTTCATAACAGCAATCAGAAATCTTACACGGAGCAAGGGATTCACAATTATTAATGTGGTTGGACTTGCTGTTGGTTTAACAATATGTATCTTCATTGCACTCTGGATAACCGATGAGTTGAGCTATGACAAATCCTATCCCAATTCCGAAAGATTATATCGAATAGTTTATAGAAGCAATACTAATAACCAACCACGTACCCCACACCCAATGCCTCTTACGATGGCTAAAGATTTCCCGGAAGTTGAGAACGGGGTAAGCATTTCACCTATATGGGGAGTAGGTTTAACCCGTCCTGAATTTCGGGTTGAGTACCTTGATAAGAAATTTATGGAGTGCGAGGTAATGTCTGCTGACTCTACATTCTTTCAGGTTTTTCCATTCGAATTTGTTGATGGTGATCCAAAAAACGCGCTAAAAATTCCTCTAGGAATAGTGATTACTGAAAGCACTGCTCGTAAGTATTTTGGAAAAGAGGTTGCACTAGGTAAAACCCTAAAATTCGAAGGCGAAATTAACTTTACAGTTACTGGTGTAATTAAGGATATTCCTCACAATACGCACTTCTCATTCGATTTTCTTATATCTTACATTACGCTTAAACTAAGGGATCGGGCAGAGCATGAAGGTGTTTTGTCCGATTACTATACCTGGAACGATTTTGGGCACTACAACTATGTACTATTGTCTCCAAGTGCTGATCCTAAAAAGGTTGAAGAAAAAATTGCCGATTGGATATGGAATTATGTAAAGATTTCCGAAGAGGATAAGGCTGCAATAGCTAGAAACAACTCTCGACTAGTACTGCAACCAGTAAGGGACATTCATCTTCGCTCAAATCTGATTTGGGAATTAGGGAATAACGGCAATATTGGGTATGTGTATGCATTTGCAATTACCGCATTACTTGTTCTATTGATAGCCATTTTTAATTACATGAATCTGGCAACGGCACGAAGCGAGAAAAGAGCAAGAGAGGTGGGCGTACGTAAGGCAATAGGAGCAAAGCGTGGTCAGCTTATAGGTCAGTTTCTTAACGAATCGTTTTTAATGACAATTGTTGCTTTTGCTCTATCGTTATTTTTGCTGGAATTGCTAATGCCTTTGTTCAGAAACCTAACAGGAAAGGATTTAAACCTTTATTCATCCCATGGTTATCTTTTCTTCTTTGGAATTGTTATTGCTGCAATTGTGGTGGGTTTTGTTTCAGGCAGTTACCCATCCTTCTTTCTAACATCATTTAAGCCAATTGAGGTTCTGAAAGGAAAAATACAATCATCCGCTTCAAATATCAACCTGCGAAAGGTGCTAGTAGTATTCCAGTTCTCAATATCCATATTTCTGATAATATGCGCACTCGGAATTTTCAACCAAATTCAATATCTCAGAAATAAAGATATTGGATTTAAAGGGCAGCAGATAATTGTTATCCCAACACGTAGCGATGCCATAGTTAACCACTTCAATTCGTATAAATCAACCCTTAAGAAAAGTAGCTCAGTTATTGATGTTTCTGGTGTTTCAAACATTCCTGGCGGATCGTTTAATACCAATTCTATTCAGTGGAAAGTTAACGATCCTAGAGTTAACACCCATGAAATTTGGGTTGATGATGATTTTTTCAAAACCCTTCAAATTGATGTTGCACAGGGGAGAGGCTTCTCGCAGGACTTTCCGGGCGATTCATTGGGATCATTTATAGTAAACGAAACAGCGGTAAAGAGGATGAACATGACCGATCCCATCGGTCAGGAGATTACCTGGGAGGGCGATTACCCGGGAACTATACATGGAAAAATTGTAGGGGTTGTGAAAGATTTTAGCGTTCGGTCGCTGCGCGATATTGTTCCACCGCTTATTATCCAAAAAGCAGTAAAAAATTGGCAATACGCTTACACTCTGGTAAGAGTAAAACCCGAAAACATTCAGCAAACTATTAAATATGTCGAATCGGTTTGGAAGCAGTTTGATGGGCAATCGATATTCAGATACTCTTTCCTCGATAAGGATTTTGGGAAGCTCTACGAATCCGAAAATCGTATGAGTTCAATATTCTGGATATTTGCCGCATTGGCAATCTTTGTGGCTTGCCTTGGTCTATTTGGGTTAGCCGCTTTTGTTGCCGAACAGAAAACTAAGGAGATTGGGATACGTAAAGTACATGGAGCCACCACGGGCAGCATAATCTATATGCTTACCCGAAACTTTGGAGTACTTATACTAATATCAAATATTATTGCATGGCCTCTTGCGTATATCGTACTCAAAAGTTGGCTGCAAAGCTATGCCTTTAAAGCGGATATAAACTATATCTATTTTCTTTTAGCAACCTTGTTAACCATTGGGGTGGGGGCTTTTACAACTATCTATCAAAGTGTAAGAACAGCTCAGCAGAACCCTGTTGAATCACTTAAATATGAGTAAGCATAAGTAGTATTTGTCCATAAAGTCAAAACTAGTTCTCGCAAAGCCGCAAAGAAAAAACGCTAAGAACGCAAAGTGTTGAAATAATGAATGATATACTTGGCGTTCTTAGCGAAAAACTTTGCGTTCTTAGCGTGAACTCTTCTTTTAAGACAGCCTTATCTCTGTGTTCTCCGTGCTTCTCAACACCAATAAACATCTTTAAGCCAAAATTGAATTTTATTTAAACGACCATTTTATTAGATTCAGAACTTAAGACCTCCGTGTTAAAAATATATCGAACTTAGGTTAACAATAAAACCATTACCTCTTTTAGCGTTTTAATCCCGAAAAGTTATGCTATTGTAAAATATTTATAACTTGTGAAATCTTTCTACGTTAATACAACGTATAAATAATCCAAGTTACTAGCAACTAGCATTAGATATCAGCATTCTAACTTGGGCTTTTTAGAAAACCAGTAATTCAATAGTTTGCATAGATGAAAAAAATAATTCTAGCGTTAGGTTTTGCCCTTTTGAGCACACTTTCTTACTCTCAGAGCAAGATATTTAAGGCAGTTGGGAATGGAGATGTTCAATTCGTTTCCGATTATATTAAAAGCGGTCAGGATATGAATGTACAGTATAAAGCCACTACCGTTGACGAATACGATAATAAAAAAATAACTCACACTTTTGATTTGCTTGAATATGCAGCAACTCAGGGAAATGAGGAGATAATAAAGCTATTTTTAGGCAGTAAGGATCTATTTAGCGACTTTGAAAACTCATTGAACAAGGCATTTGCGGCATCAATATCTCATGGTGAGATTGAAATTCTTAAGCTATTTCTCGATAATGGTGCCGATATAGATTCACGCTGTGAAGTATGCTATGGTCAGGCAGCCATACAAACCGCATTAGAATATGGTTACTTTGATATTTTCACCTATTTGCTTCAGAATGGAGCAAAGCTCGATGTGCAGAATAATTATGGTCGTACCCTTTTACACTCTATTGCACATACTGGAAACACAGAAATTGCAAAGTTGCTGATTGAAAAAGGGCTTGGCGTTAATGCTCAGGATATTGATGGAGCAACCCCATTAATTTACGCTGCAAGCAATGGGGAGTTCGAAATGTTTAAATTGCTGCTCGAAAAGGGCGCTGAACCTATAATGAAGGAGAACGATGGTAGCGATGTACTAATGAGTGCTGTTGAGAATGGTAACCCCGATATTGTAAACTTCCTTCTCGAAAAGTATTGTGATGTCAATTACAAAAACAACGATAACGAAACCCCGCTAATCATTGCGTCCCAAGCAAAGAAAACGAACATTGTTCAGTTACTTATTACCAAAGGAGCGGAGGTTAACCCCGCAAACAGTAAAGGCGAAACCGCCCTTCTCTGGGCTATTTGGAATGATGATGTTGAAACAGCCAAGCTACTAATTGAAAAGGGTGCCGATTTAAGCGCAATGGACTACCTAAAACCCGCAAAAAAGTACGTTAAGGACAAATCCTTCATTGAATACCTAAAGTCTAAAATTAAGGCTGAAGGGAAGTAATCTCTATTTGTGCTTAATTAAATTCATTCTGTCGCGGATAATTCTGTTGTAAATGTTTGTTGGGGTATTCTGAACCACCTTTTATTCTTAAAAAATAATTTTATCTTTGGGTAAAGTATACGTGTACATTTGGTATACAGATATAAAACTTGACATATGAATAAACTATTTGAGACTATAAATTCATTTATTAAAGAGAAGAATATAACTAATTATATTTTCATTTCTTTTTCTGTTATTCTAATAATAATATGTATCGCTATATCATATATATTTCTACTTTCTATATCTAAATATTATGCATATGATATTCCTCAATTGCCTCCTGATATGTCTGTAACAGGACAAGTAGGTGATTTTATTGGTGGAACAATTGGAACAATACTTGCATTTATTAGTGTTTTATTCTTATTTATTACATTAAGAAATCAGAGAATTTCAAATTCCAAAGAAAGATTTGAAAATAATTTTTTTGAATTACTTAAGTTATATAGAGACAATGTTGCAGAAATTGAAATTCCTAAGGCATTATTAAAAAATAAAAATTACCCAAAATTAGATAAATTAAAAGGCCGAAGTGCGTTTGACGAAATACATAATCTGATGTTGGTGGTTTATTTATTGTGTAAGGACTATTGTAAAGAAAAACAAATTGATATAAATGTGGAAACAGAACTACCTAACATAGCTTATTTAATTGTTTTTTTTGGGACTGATGACATTTTAAATAAAAATATGATATCAAAAGCAACTTTAAAAATAACTGATAAACACCCTAATTTAATAAAAGAATTAATAGAAAATTTAGAACAAAAATCAAAGGCCTCAGATGATAAAAGAATGTATGTAATAAGTGGTATTCATGAGCAATTTGGCCACTATTTTAGGCATTTATATCAAACAGTCAATTATGTTGATGATAATAAATTATTGACATTTAAAGAAAAATATTTTTATGTAAAAATGCTACGTTCACAAATGGGTGACTATGAACAATCAATTTTCTTTTTTAACTCACTATCCGATTTAGGTAAAAAATGGGAACTCGGAGAGCACTCGAAAAAACTGATTTCTAAATATAAAATCATTAAAAATTTACCAGATGGGTTAACTTTTGTACTTGACCCAAAAAAGTTTTACCCTGAATGCTTTATGTCTTAGCATAAATTTAATGCACTAGCATATTCTGCTTATTTGTACTGATGATGGTTTGGTAAGTTCATTACTTTCAATTAGTTTTATAATGAGGAACAAGAAATAAATTTAAAACTCCCAAATGCAACTACCTTGCGAATCATTTCCTTCAGGTACAAGTTTTTTTCTAAGAAATATCAATTTGTGCCACCACCTGTAGTACAAATTCCATGGAGTCATAACCGTCTGATAGTTAAAAAATAAAGAATATTGAAGGGCAGAATATTATTGCAAATCTACCAGTACTCTTCTCGAACTCTTTTAAGTTTTTAAACAAGAATTTAAGCAAAAAAAGTTGAAAGATCAGTATAGGATGTTTACCCCACTCGCTCAGCATAATTTCCCAAACGTAGTGAATACATCAAAAATAAATAGCAATCTAAAACTCCACCAAATACCAAAAGGGGAAAGGAATCGAAACCGAAACACTTTACTTCAAGTGAAATAATCATTATCTTTGAAATGAGAAAAAAGTAGAAAAATGGACATTCAAGCACGAAAAATACACTTTGTTCAAGAATTTCTCCGAGTTGCTGACGATGAACTTGTAACTAAACTTGAAAAGTTGCTCCGAGTTGAGAGGAATAAAAAACTTGAAAAGGAGTTATGTCCAATGACTTTGAAAGAATTCAATGAAATTATTGATAAATCAGAGGACGATTTCAATAACGGAAGAGTAACGGAAGCACGAAATCTTCTTAATCAGGTTGATAAATGGAAGTAAAGGTTTTGTGGTCTGACACCTCCCTTGCTCAACTTCAAGATATATTTGATTATTACAATTTTAGGGCAAGCACTGCTGTTGCTAGGAAAATTGTTAAAGGAATAGTCAAAAAATCTATCCTGTTAGAATCTAATCCATTAATTGGAGTAAAAGAGCCATTGTTGGCTGGTAGATTGTTTGAATATCGCTTTATTATCGAAAACAATTACAAAATTATTTATAGTTTCAGTGATAATATTGTGAGAATTGTTTCTGTTTTTGATTGTAGGCAGAATCCACAGAAAATAGAAAAAATAGGAGTATAATTCCTCGCTAAGTTTTCAACTCGTTGAACTTAATTTTTATACCTTACTCCAAAATCATCAACCATTCATCATGACAAATACATATCAAAAGTTGGTTAGAATCTTACAACTCTCATCAATACTAATTATACTGTTTTCAGCAATAGCCAAATCGCAGGATTGCTCAACCACCATAACCATTAAACTCAATAACATTAACGGCGGCTATCATATTGGGCAAAAAGTCACACTCACCAGTAAATCGGATGGTAAAAAGTACGAGCAGAATAGCAATAACCTTGGCGAGGTCACCCTTATAGTGCCATGTAATGAAGTTTATGAGCTTACAATTCCCAACTATGCCAATAGAATCGAGATGCAATCCCATAACGGTGGGATAATGAAGAAAACCCTTACCTATAGCGCAACAATGGTTGAAAACGCAAAGAACTTTGCATTAACCGATGCTGAGAAAGTATCAATCGATAAAGTTGCAGAAAAACTACCCGATTCAACAGCTATTGCTGGCTATAGAATGGCAACCCCAACCAACCCCGATTACTTTGTAAGCGTTAAAGTTAGAATCGTTGATTTTGGGAACAAACCCATACCCGATGAACAAATTGTCCTCAAAGGCCTCAAACGAAATAAGAGATACATCGGAAAAACCAACAGCTCTGGCGTAATATCGCTCTTTGTTCCTAAGGGTGATATGTATTCCCTTAGCTTCAAGTACCATAAAGACTACTCAAGCGTTGAATACAGGTATACCAAGGGAACCACAGAGGTTGAGCTTAGTATCAGCTACCTTGGCACCAAGGAGATTGAAAGGCGTAAAAATGAGGAAGCCCTAAGAATTGCCGAACTCGATAGGAGCCTAAAGGCGGAGAGAGAAAAATTTGAATTAGATTGTAAAAAGCGCAAAATCAGCTTAGAGGAAGGCTATCGGTTAGAGTGGGAGAGGATGCGTAAAGATTACAAAACCGATGATAATGTTATCATCGATGTACTCAACAGGAACAAATGGTTCGAGAAACTTATTGTATCCGATTTAACCGGCAGCATGCAACCCTACAGCGTTCAGCTCTCAGTCTGGTATCAGATGAACTACAAAAAGGAAAAAAACCTCCAATTTGTCTTCTTTAACGATGGCGACCAAAAATCCGACGACCAAAAAGTTATTGGCGAAACAGGCGGAATATACTACTCACCATCAAAAGGCTTGGACAGCCTTGGCCGATTAATGAGCAAAATTACCGCCAATGGCGATGGGGGCGATTGCGCCGAAAACAATCTCGAAGCCCTCATAAAAGGCACAAAAATGGCCAATCCCTATAAAGAAATTGTAATGATAGTTGATAACAACTCTCCTATAAAAGACATTAAACTACTAAATAAATTCAATAAACCAGTACACATAATACTCTGCGGTGTAAACGGCGGTTCAATACTCCCCGATTACCTACTCCTTGCCTGGAAAACCAAAGGAACAATCCACACCATCGAGGAGGACATCACCGCCATAGCCAAAATGTCCGAAGGGCAAGAAATCAAAATCGGCAAAATAACCTACAGAATAATGGGAGGGGAGTTTGTACGAATTACGGATGTTTGAAAAAATTGAACAACCCATTCACATTTAATCGCATTTTGCGATATTTTCATTTCCTAAATAGCTGTAAACCCCTATCACCATACGCCCCGAAGGGGCAACCCACCTCAGCCCAACGGCAACGCCTTGGGTAAAGATCGGAAACTCCAACCCTCACGCCCTGCAAGGGCAGGTTAACGGGTAAAATGCCCCTGCAGGGCGCAACAATATGGTATCCTTTTATACCCAAGGCGTTGCCATTGGGCTAAAATAAACAGGGCTTTCAGCCCGATTAAAATTGGGATATACCGATTTAATTCATCATCCCACCTCAAAACCCAATCACAAATAATCGCACTTTGCGATACTCCTACCCACAAACTTAACCCCACAAACTTAACCCCACAGCCTCACAGCAACACACCCCCACAGCAACACACCCCCACAGCCTCAAAGCCTCAAAGCCTCACAACCTCACAGCAAAACATCTATTCACAGCAAACCACCCACGCTAACCCAACAAATCCATATATCATAAATTGTTAAAAACTATTTACTCAAGTACCCTATAGGAAGTATTCATTAAAATAAAAATCATTAATTTTATTTAATAAAAAAACAACCGTTTAAATATCAATAAACACTTGCATACTAATAACTTCTAATATTTCTACCATGGAAAAATTCTCCTTCTTCGACTTCGTATCATTCCTACTACCCGGCGGTACGATTTTGATACTACTCTATATTCTACTTACAAGCCAATTCCAAATACCATGTTCATTTGAACAAATCGGAATTGAGCTACTAATAATCCCTTTCCTGTTCCTATCATACCTAATTGGTCATCTCCTTAGTTTACTAGGAAGGAAAATTGAGAATAAACTTCCCTCAATGAAACAACCCTGGACTCAATACCTAAAAAATAACCCAAAAGATGCCAAAAGGGTAAATAAAATTGCCAAAAAGCAATTCAAGTGCGAACCCTTTTTGGATGATAACAACAACGTTCTCCCATTGCAGAGCGGCATTGTCCACGACAAAATATACGATTACCTCGAAATTCAAGGGAAAGATGAAAAAATAAAGATACTCTTCTCCCAGTATGGCTTTTTTCGAAACTCCCTCGCATTATGGTTTTGCACCTCAATTGTATTAATCATCTTTATAGCCACCTATTGCATAAACCTAATAAATTTAAGGCTTCCAGTTTACTACTACGCAGTATCACTAGCCATATCAATCATCCTATTCTTATTCTCTATTACACTTATGAAACAGCGTAAATTCCTCTTTATGTCCTATGTATACAGGAATTACCTTGCAAATAGTATTAATAAATAAAAAATATAGCTATGCAGTACACCAACAACAAAATCAGAGGTTCTAGAAATAGATCAAACGATGAACCCATTGACTCAGAAAAGCTATTTACTGGTGCAAAAACACCTGAGTATGCAGTATTCTACAATATTGCATATTGGTGGGTGAGCGAATTGCTCAAAGATCTTTACAAAATAAGAAAGAATAACGTAGACGATAAAGACTTGGAAACCTCTCCATATGTCGATAGATTTCTACTGGAGGGTAAAGATTTAACCAAAACAACCCTACCCGATTTAGCCTACTCCAAGCTTCGCGACTACCTTTGGAAGGGGTACAGCACCAACAAGAATAGTTCGGGCTATGAGCTCACGGATATGGATAAACGCTTAATCCATAAGTTAATTGCCAAACTCGTTGACATTAGAAATTTTCACTCCCACGTTTGGCACGATAACAATTGCTTGGCATTTGATGAGGAGCTAAAAAAATGGGTTGATGATATGCACCTATTCATCATCGATAAGCTAAGCAGCATTTACCCTTGGGAAACATCTAAATACGTGGAGGAGAAAGAGAATTTATTTGATAGAAGAAATGGGAACATATTTATTACACAGGAGGGCAGAAACTTCTTCCTAAGCTTCTTTCTACAGAAAAGCGAAATGGCACGCTTCCTCCAGCAGAGGAAAGGCTGTAAACGAAACGATAAGCCCGAATACCGCATAAAACATCTAGTTTATAGCTACTTTACGCATCGCGATGGGGCTACCAAGAAAAGGTATAGTGTTGAGAAAACAGCATTCTCAGAGCTGGAAATTGATTCTAAAAACGAAATACTCAATGCTAGGCAGCTCTATAAACTGGTATCATATCTAAACGATACACCACTTGAGGTAATTGACACCAAACTCTTTCCCCTTTTCAGGAATGGGGAATTGGTTGAGAATGCCGATCAGATGTGCTCCTTCATTCAAGAGCAGAATTTATTTAGTAGATGTGAGTTCAGAGTATTCCCTTCCGAGAAAGAGGAATCTCAAATACATACCCTTCAGTTCAACCTAATAGGTAATAGCTACACCTTTCAGATTACACAGCGAAATATCCATAAATTGATACTTGATATTATCCGTGGTGGTATCCATGAGCAGCACTTTTACGATAAGCTTGAGCATTACATCTCAAACAGGGTAAAATTTCCAATTGTGCTAGATGAATACCTGAAAGGCAACGGTTATTTAGAGGAAATCAACGAGTACTACAACCAAAAGCTCAAGGTTGATGATAAAGTCCGAAAAATACTCGGTCAAATAATCGATAAGTACGAGAAGAACAGCACTCGATTAACCGATAAAGTTAAAGACTTAAAAGATAAGTTGAAAGAAGCCCCAATAGAGCTAAGCTACTACGACTTCTACTTTCAGGTAGGACGTAAACCCCGTATGGAGGATCGATTCATGGAGTTCTCCGTAAACTATTTAATCGATAAAAAAGTGGTTCCAGAGTGGGAGTGGCTGGTGGAAAACCTTGACCCCGAGGAGGAGAAAACCACGGACAGCAGCAGTACAGCCAGTAAAAGTGTGATAAAACGAAAGAACTACTTTTTCTCCGATATTCCCGAGGGTTGCAGGTTAAACCTTGGCAACGACCATGCTGTGGTAAGGCTCAAGTCTAAACCCGATATCATCTTTGGCATTGGGCGGAATGCCATGCGAAACCTTATGGTTGCCCATTTCCGTAAAGATCCAGTAGCCGATATACTAAAGCGGATTTATTGCGATCTCGATTTAATCAGAAACGCTGGTAAAACCGCAACCCCATTAACCTTCGAGAACCTTCAGCTACTCGAGAGCGCAAGTATCCCCCGATACCTTAAGCTCATGATGCACGATCCTAGCACTATTGATGGCGAAACAATTGATGCCTCAATAGGAAAGGCTAAAGATCGAATTAAGCTGCTTATAAATGATTTTACCAACCTGCTAAACGGCGATGTTCTGCTTAACAGGAACGCCAAGAACGAGCAGATTATCAGGTGCTACAAATTCTTCGATTGGAAGTACACCAATGATAGTAAGTTTAAGTTCCTACGCAAGAACGAGTACAAGCAGATAAGCATCTACCACTACTGCATTAAACCCGATTCACAAGACCCTGAGCTGGACACCAAGCAAAGGGATTACCTGACTCGAACCCGAAAAAAATATCTAGCCGATTTAAGGCAAAGATTACTTGCTGATGTTGAACCCCATATGCCCCGTGAGGTTGATGAACTCCTAAATACCGCTAAATCCTTCGACGATCTATTTCAGAAAACTCTTATTAAAACTATTGAACTATTAAAGGAGTGGCAGGATAGGATAAACCCCACCTGCAAGGATCTCCCTAAATACCTGAGCAAGCTCGGCATCCATACCCCCGCCGAACCCGTTCCTGCAAAGTCCAACGCCAGCAATTTACCCTTGATGAATAGAATTCCATTCGAGATTCACCCTTCATCCATATTTAAAGCGTTCAACTATAGCAGGGAAACCAACCCCTACATCACCATAAGGGGGAACGCAAAGTATACAAAGGGATTAATAGCCAAACACTACAGCTACAACCAGTACCTGAAAATTTGTGTTGATAAAAAGCTACAAAGCAAGATTATAGGCGAGGTCAATAACCTTCACACCACCGATACTCTCCTCTGGATGATGGCCCAGTACTATCTCGAAAACTTTACCACCGTTCTATCGGGCGGTATCTCCAAAACCATAAAAAGTAAATACGTAGACAGCTTTCAGGTTGATCATCTGCACGATTTGGAGCTCCCCGTTTACCAATCCGACAAAAACCTAAAAAAGCCTTACGAGGTAATTGTAAAATTCCGGCAGCTCGACGACTATATGCTAATAGCCGAGAAACCACTAATAAAGCTTGTCGATTTACTATTCATGAGGCTCACCACCGATGAGCAGCTATGTACTGCCGGAATTGCCCAGAAGGATGGCTACTACCAAATCCCTTATGTACTAGTTAAACAGGAAATGGAAAGGGTATTCCACGGATCGGTTATTGCAACCAATTTTATTATACTTTGGGAGAAAACCTTTATTGACAAAATTAGCAAAAACTTGAAGCAGCAGAAAACCGATACAGCAAGGAATAGCAGTGGTAGCTGGGCATACCTCAGCTTCGATGAGGTGCTAACCCACACAAACCTCAACCCCGAAACCAAAAAGGAGCTGAAAAAGTTACGTAACCACGCCATGCACACCAAAATACCCGAAGGCTGGACATACCAAGGAATGCTTGAGAGTAATAGAATTAAAAATGTACTAGGAGTAACCCCAGAAACAATGAAAAAGTATGAGAAAAAGGGTGAATACTACACCCAAAAAGCATTAGAAGAAAACAGATTAGCAACCAGCACGGTGTAAAAACCTTCTTTGAAGCGAAAAATAAAATGTGAATAGCGAAAAGCGAAAAGTGAAAAGCGAAAAGTGAAAAGTGTTAAGTTGAGTTGACAGTAGAACCAGCACTAAGCACTAAATACTAAACACTTTTTTAAAGCCTTCTGATTGAAAGATAAAAACAACTTAGATTCTGACATAAATGAGCAATTTACAGGTGTAAAAACCTTCTTATTGAAAGGTAAAAACACCCCATCTTACGAAAGATCCCTTGGAATCTTGGGTGTAAAAGCCTTCTTATTGAAAGGTAAAAACACCCTCCTAAAGAAATGCCCTTGGTGTCTCCATGGTGTGAAAGCCCTCTTTTTGAAGGGTAAAAACACCTCCCAGTAGTCGCTATACCCATGCCCGAAAGGTGTGAAAGCCCTCTTTTTGAAGGGTAAAAACACCCTTATTGTTGTTTTCGCTATACCACTAATTGGTGTGAAAGCCCTCTTTTTGAAGGGTAAAAACACCTTCGTTTATTTGATTGGAAAAATATAGTTGGTGTGAAAACCTTCTTTTTGAAAGGTAAAAACACCGGGTCAAACTGCCTCTTTTCTAGCTCAACAGGTGTGAAAACCTTCTTTTTGAAAGGTAAAAACACCCCTGATTTAGCTGATTCTTTGGCAGTTTCAGGTGTGAAAACCTTCTTTTTGAAAGGTAAAAACACCAATGTAGTTACTCATGAGTTAAAAGCAATTGGTGTGAAAGCCTTCTTATGGAAAGGTAAAAACACCTATCCCGAACCGATGTAATTGATTTTGAAAG
Source organism: Bacteroidales bacterium (assembly GCA_013141385.1). Taxonomy (NCBI): domain Bacteria; kingdom Pseudomonadati; phylum Bacteroidota; class Bacteroidia; order Bacteroidales; species Bacteroidales bacterium. Next base: position 47,921 of record JABFRB010000048.1, read on the forward strand.
GTGTGAAAACCTTCTTATTGAAAGGTAAAAACACCAATGTAGTTACTCATGAATTAAAAACAATTGGTGTGAAAGCCTTCAATTTGAAAGTTAAAAACACCCATTCAAGGAGTCGTATAGGCTCGCCTCCGGGTGTGAAAGCCTTCAATTTGAAAGTTAAAAACACCTGAGGCAATCTCATAAAGAGAGTAAGATGCGGTGTGAAAGCCTTCAATTTGAAAGGTAAAAACACCTCCTTCAGGAGGATTTGCTTGGATCGGGTTGGTGTGAAAGTCTTCTTTTTGAAAGGTAAAAACACCCCGTTTTCGATACGTACGACGATCTTCTCTGGTGTGAAAGCCTTCTTTTTGAAAGGTAAAAACACCACAACTAACCCACTAGATATCAGATACGCAGGTGTGAAAGCCTTCTTTTTGAAAGGTAAAAACACCTTTGTAAAAATGTCGGCTATTTTATATATGGGTGTGAAAGCCTTCTTTTTGAAAGGTAAAAACACCCAGGAAGATCTGATTCTTTAATCTTATCCGGGTGTGAAAGCCCTCTTTTTGAAAGGTAAAAACACCGCAGCATTAACAACGGTTACAGAGGGAAAGGTGTGAAAGCCCTCTTTTTGAAAGGTAAAAACACCTTCGTATTTTATTTTATAAGTGCCTGCTGAGGTGTGAAAGCCTTCAATTTGAAAGGTAAAAACACCTTCGGTAAGCCTTTTAAAATTCGATGTTTCGGTGTGAAAGCCTTCTTATTGAAAGGTAAAAACACCAAGAAAAGCCTTAACCGGATTGCATTGTTTTGGAAAAAACCCACCATCACCAATCGCCCCGAAGGGGCAACCTACCTTAGCCCAACGGCAACGCCTTGGGAAAACGCAACCCATTCCCATCCACCGCCCTGCAAGGGCAGGTTAACGGATAAATTGCCCCTACAGGGCGCAACAATAAAAAACCCTAAAACCCAAGGTCTTGCCCTTGCGCTGAAATAAACAGGGCTTTCAGCCCGATTAAAATTGGGATATACTGGTTTAATTCAGCGCCCCACCTCAAACCCCAATCACAAATAATCGCACTTTTCGATATTTCCCTTACCCAAAAATGCAAACCCCCACCACCAATCGCCCCGAAGGGGCAACCCACCTCAGCCCAACGGCAACGCCTTGGGAAAACGCAACCCATTCCCATCCACCGCCCTGCAAGGGCAGGTTAACGGATAAATTGCCCCTACAGGGCGTAACAATAAAAAACCCTAATACCCAAGGCCTTGCCCTTGTGCTGAAATAAGCAGGGCTTTCAGCCCGATTAAAATTGGGATATACTGGTTTAATTCAGCGCCCCGCCTCAAATCCCAATCACAAATAATCGCACTTTTCGATATTTCCCTTCCCCAAAATTGCAAGCCCACCATCACCAATCGCCCCGAAGGGGCAACCTACCTCAGCCCAACGGCAACGCCTTGGGAAAACGCAACCCATTCCCATCCACCGCCCTGCAAGGGCAGGTTAACGGATAAATTGCCCCTACAGGGCGTAACAATAAAAAACCCTAATACCCAAGGCCTTGCCCTTGTGCTGAAATAAGCAGGGCTTTCAGCCCGATTAAAATT